>NZ_JBGQQZ010000016.1:0-42019 GCF_045528575.1 Ruoffia sp. FAM 24228 | reverse complement strand
TTTTAATTTTGCACGTGCTTGAACAAAAGCTGAAGCGGTGGGAGTTTCGACATGGTAGTTCCATTGTTCAAGTAATTCGCTGTTAAGGCTTTGAGCGCCGAATTTAATAATCGATTCAATAACAACCAACATGGGCAGTTTGCGTTTCCGAGTAAAATCAGCGGAAGGATAATAGACATGTTCTTCCCGATTTTGACAAACGGATTGAATCGCTGACTGTAGATATTGATACGTTATTTTTTGATAGTTATTCACATTAATTCCTCCTAAAAAAGCTCTAATCAAGTGAGATTTTTTAGGTGTTTTTTGGGTTGTCAAGTATTTACGCTTAATTTTCAGGTCTTTTTTGAATAAGATTTGATAAAAAATGGCAGAAAAAAAGCCTATCGATTAATTCGACAGACTTTTTCTTAACTTAATGACATTGGTATATATATTGCTTTACCCATGCCAAATCGCTCTAAAGTTGCTATGCAAACTGCGATTGAAGATTTGAGAGAAAACTTACCTAAGGAAGCTTTAAAGTCCTTTACCTCAGATCGAGGAAAAGAATTTGCTTGTTATCCTGAGGTCGAAGCAGCAGGGATTGATTTTTATTTTGCCGATGCTTATAGTGCTTGGCAAAGAGGAACCAATGAGAACTCTAACGGTTTACTGCGTGATTTTTTTCCTAAGAAAACAGACCTCGCTAGAGTGATTTACCAAGAACTCAATCAAGCTTTGTGGTTAATGAATAATCGTCCTAGGAAATGCTTAGATTACCAAACACCCTTGGAAGTATTTTTACACGAACTCTTATTAATTGAGTAAATAAAAAATTGTCGCAATACTTATTGCAATTCAACATATTAAAAAGCTTGGATTACAAATGATAAGCCGTTTAGCGTGAAGTAAATCCCAACTAAATAAGCAACTGTCAGAATTGATGCGATTGGATTAAAGATTAATATGATTCCAATGATGATACTTATAATAGATAAAAACACAATTAACCAGAAATTTCTTTTACTATATTTTCTAATCGCTCTTGCTGATACCAAGGCAATAACTGAATCAATGATAAACCAAATCGCAAATACGATTGGTAAAGCAATAACACCGGCAGTGATGTTAAAGAATAAGAATACACCAATAATAATATCGATGATACCAATCACAATCAGCCAATTATTCGTCATCCCTGTGTATTCTTTTAAGCGATTACGAATTATAATTTGCGTAATCCCCTTAAACGCTACCGCAAAAGCAAATAAATATATGACAAAACTGGCACTTCCAAGTGGGTTGTTAAATGCAAGTATCCCTAAAATAATATAAATAATTCCAACAATAAGTGACCACCAATTAAATCCATTCTCAGTTTTTGACAATGAAACCACCTCTTTCATTATAAATTATATAATTATTTTAACGTGAGATTTTTATAATATCAATTTATATGCTTGATAAACCTGCACTTAAAAAGTAATAACTTCACCTTCTCAATTGAGCATTCTGACCTCCTCAGTTATAATAAATATATAAACGAGAGGGGAATTATTTATATGTCACAAATTTATTTTGCAAGCCCATTATTTAGTGAAATGGAATTAAATTATAACGCTCAATTAGTTAAACAAATTAGAGAAAAATATACAGAAAGCACTGTGTTCTTACCTCAAGAACAAGGTGATATTAATGATAAACAAAGTTATGCAGATTCAATGATGATTGCTAAAGCTGATACAGAGGCTGTGTTAAAAAGTGATTTAGTTGTTGCGATACTAGACGGGTTAGTCATTGACCCAGGTGTTGCTTCAGAAATTGGCATTGCTTACCAAGCAGGAATACCTGTCATTGGCCTTCACTCTGACCAACGTCACCAAGGTGCGGATAACCAAGAAAAATTAGATGCACTGCAAAATGTTGCCGAATCTCAGTTCCCTTATGTTAATCTGTATACAGTTGGATTAATAAAATTAAACGGAGAAATCGTCAATACATCCCAAGAATTAATCGAACGTATTTCAAATTACATATAAATGAAAGGATCCTTTTATGTATAAAGAAGTTATCGGAGTTATCGATATTGGTTCCAACACCATTCGACTTGTGATATTCGGGTTGGATGAGCAATACAACTATATCGAAATCCAAAATATTAAAACACCTGCCCGTCTTTCGCAGTATTTAATTACTGATAAAGATGGTGAAAACCCTCAGATGTCTCAAGACGGTATTGATAAATTAATTGAAACTTTAATCAGTTTTAGAGCCGTAGCTGAATCATTTAATGTAGCTCAAATCCTTCCTATGGCAACCGCAGCCGTGCGTCAATCTGTTAATAAAGCAGATATTCTTGAACAAGTAAAAGAGGGCACTGGTTTAGAAATTAATCTTGTTTCTGAAGAAGATGAGGCAAGTTACGGTCAATACGCTATCACTCATTCGACAGTCGTTAATGATGCGATTACAATCGATATCGGTGGTGGAAGTTGTGAGATTACTTATTATGAAGATAAAAACATGGTTCAATACCACAGTTTTCCTTTTGGTGCTGTAAGTTTAAGCAAACAATTCTTCCAAGACAAAGATCATAATGATTCCGAAGCCATTGAGGCAGTTCAAGAATATGTCCGCAAGCAATTTAAACAGTTTGATTGGATTAAAAAAGCGAAGCTACCGATTGTGGCAATTGGTGGGTCAGCCCGTAACATTGCGAATGTTCATCAACGTTTAGTTGATTACCAAATGGCCGGAGTCCATGGCTATTCTATGGATGAAGATGATATTAAAGAAACACTAGATTTATTTATATCAACAGATATTGATGATATGACTGACATTGAAGGACTTAGTGCCGACCGTAAAGATTTGATTATTCCTGCTAATATCGTTTTTCTAGAGCTTTTTAAAATAGTAAAAGCAAAAGAATTCCTACTGTCATCACAAGGTTTACGTGAAGGGATTATTCTCAAATATATTAATCATACATACAATTATCCATTAGATAACCAACTCATTCGCGTGCGATCGATTCGTCAAGTTGTTCGTGATTTTCCTATTAACACTGTTGGGGCTCAAATTATCGTTGATATTATTATTAGCTTATATCAACAACTTTGTAAACTTGGCTTATTGACATACAGTTATGAAACTCAAGAAGAAATTGAATTTGCAGCTTATATTTACCGTTTTGGTGGTTTTATTAGTCCAGAAGCCGATTCTCAGCATACGTTCTACCTATTATCTAATATGAACTTACTCGGTTTCTCGCATCGAAAACGTCTGTGTCTTGCATTACTAGCAAGTTACCGTAACCGATCACTATTTAAGCAATATCTAACAAACTATGAGAATTGGTTAACAGATGAAGAAATTAGTAACTTAGAAGTTTTAGGTGGCGTCTTAAAATTTAGCTCTGCTTTAAACGACTCAAAAACTGGTCCGATAGAGGATTTAAAACTATATCGTACCAAAGATAAAAATTACAAACTTGATATTTATCACTCAGCTCCAGTGATTGCAGAAAAATACCGGAGTATGCGCCATGCCAAGCATTTTGAAAGAGCATTAGATGGTGATTTAGAAATAGAATTCATTCAAAAATAATTAGTCTGTAGTGAGAAAGGAGCATTTTGTGAATAAACAAACGGAAGATAATAAAATGGTGGATAACGTCTGGAATCATGATTCTTCAAATCAAGCGAATGCATCAAAGACAACGATTAACTTAGATAATCCTAATTACTACTTTAACCGAGAATTAAGTTGGTTAGATTTTAATCGTCGTTGTATTGATGAAGCCTTTGATAAAGAGAATCCTTTACTTGAGCAATTAAACTTCTTAGCTATAGGCTCTTCAAACTTAGATGAGTTTGTCATGGTTCGCGTGGCTGGAGTTTATGATCAATTTTTAGCCGGTGTAAAAGTCGCTGAAAACAAAACTCAAATGACACCTAGAGATTTATTACAAGGTATCAGTGAGAAAAATCATGAAAATGTCACCGTACAGTACAAACGATATAACGAAATCATTCCAACTTTGGATTCCTTAAATTATTCAATTAAGCGAATGAATGAGTTAAATGAAGAAGAATTGGCTCAAGCAGAAAGATATTTTACAGACTTGATTCTTCCAACTTTATCACCATTGGGAGTCGATGCATATAAACCCTTCCCTCACTTATCGAATAAGAGTTTGAATATTCTTGTTCAACTTGAACAGAAAAAGGAAGAATTAACTGCCATCGTTCCTATCCCTTCATTATTAAATCGCTATACAACACTTGAAGTGGGGAAAAAACGTACAATTATATTAACAGAAGATATTATTGTTCATTTTATTAGTGCTTTATTTACTGGTTACACAATTAAGTACACTTACCCATTCCGTATTACACGAAATGCTGACTTCGACATCATTGAAGACAGTGCCGCAGACTTATTAGCACTGATTGAAGATTATGTTAAAAGTAGAAAAAAAGGAATGGCTGTCCGTTTAGAAATCGATACACGTGGTGTAGAAAATTATAATTCAGACCATCATACATTTTTACAAAATATTCTTGAATTAGCTGACCAAGATATCTACTTAGTTGATGGTCCGCTTGATCTTACTTATCTGTTCTCACTTGTTGACCAAATTGGTGAGGAACACCCTGATCAGTTATATAAACCATTTACACCGCATTTAAATCCAAAACATTTAGGTGAGAGCTTATTCGATGAGGCTGATAAAAAAGATATCTTCTTAAATCACCCATTCGACTCCTTCAAACCGGTTGTATCCTTTGTGGAACAAGCAGCTGAAGATAAGAATACGATTGCGATTAAACAAACGCTTTATCGTGTATCAAAAAATTCCCCCATTATTTCTGCTTTGAAAAAAGCCGCTGAGAATGGTAAAGAAGTGACTGTTTTGGTTGAATTAAAAGCGCGATTTGATGAACAAAATAACGTTTATTGGGCTCGTGAACTAGAAGAAGCTGGTTGTCACGTTCTATATGGTGTGAGCGAGTTAAAGACACATAGTAAAATCACGCTAATTATTCGCAAAGACGACAATAAGATTAAAAGATATATTCATTTAGGTACTGGAAATTATAATGACAAAACAGCAAATACTTATACAGATATGGGTGTCATCTCTTCTCACGATGAATTAGCTAGCGATGCATCTAGTTTCTTTAACTACTTAAGTGGTTATACAGAAAGACCGACTTACAAGCATCTTCACGTCTCCCCCTTTGAGATTCGTGATTCCTTAATTGATTACATTAATGAAGAGATTGATTATCAAAAACAATATGGCAATGGGCGTATTATTACGAAAATGAATTCATTAACTGATAAACCTTTGATTCAAAAATTGTATGAAGCAAGTCAAGCTGGTGTGAAAGTCGACTTAATTGTCCGAGGTATTTGTTGTTTGCGTCCTGGTATACCAGGTATCTCAGAGAATATCCACGTACGCAGTATCGTTGGGCGATTCTTAGAGCATAGTCGTGTTTATCACTTTAACCGTAATGGCAAAAAACACCTATTCCTATCTTCTGCAGATATGATGACACGTAATATGACAAAACGTGTTGAAATTGAGTTTCCAATTTTAGATCAAGATATCGAAGCGGAAGTACTTGATATTCTTGAATTGCAATTAGCAGATACAATGAAAGCGCGCGTCTTGCAATATGACGGAGACTATGTTCGTCCAGATCGAACTGCCACTCATTTAAATTCTCAAAATGAATTAATGAAACGTGCGAATGCTGCTACTGAAGCGATTCAGACAATGACAATTGAAAGTAAGAAAAAAGATAATTGGTTTACCCGTATTTTACGTCGCTTTAATAACTAATTTTCTTAAACGAAAAGTGTTGGTGAGAGTTATTTCGCTGGCACTTTTTTCTGTGTAAAATAGTGCTTGATTAGGCTGAGTATAAGCTATTTTAAAGTGTTTAAAATAAATTCCGATAATAATCAAAGCTTTTTTTGAATTTTTGTATATTTATGGTTTATTTATTAAGTTTTTGTGTTAATATATCTGGTGGTGCCAAAAAGTATTAAGGGCACGAATGAGTATTCCAATGGGAGGAAAAAGAATGATAAATGTATCTAACGTCAGTTTACAATTCCCAGATCGTAAGCTTTTTGATGAAGTAAATATTACGTTTACGCCTGGAAACTGCTACGGAGTTATCGGTGCGAATGGGGCTGGAAAATCAACATTTCTTAAAATTTTATCTGGTGACGTTACACCAACTACCGGAAACGTTAGTATGGACCCAGAAGAACGTCTGGCTGTATTAAGCCAAAACCATTATGGCTTCGAAGACCATACGGTGATTGAAACTGTCATGATGGGTTATAAAGAATTATACGAAACAATGAAAGAAAAAGATGCTATCTATATGAAGCCAGACTTCACAGATGAAGATGGTATTCGAGCAGGTGAATTAGAAGGACTATTCGCAGAAATGGGCGGATGGGAAGCTGAATCTGAAGCGAGTTATATGCTTCAAGGTTTAGGTATCGATACAAGCATGCATAATCAATTAATGCGTGAATTAAATGAAGCGGATAAAATCAAAGTTTTACTTGCTCAAGCATTATTCGGTAAACCAGATAACTTATTACTGGACGAGCCGACTAACGGTTTAGACGCACAAGCCATTGACTGGTTGAGTGATTTCATTATGGACTTCCCTAACACAGTGATTGTTGTTTCCCATGACCGTCACTTCTTAAATACAGTTTGTACGCACATGGCGGATGTAGACTTTGGTAAGATTAAACTATTCGTAGGTAACTATGATTTCTGGTTACAATCAAGCCAATTAGCTGCAAGAATGCAAGCTGACCAAAACGCGAAAAAAGAAGAGAAAATTAAAGAATTACAAGACTTTATCGCTCGTTTCTCTGCGAACGCATCTAAATCTAAACAAGCGACATCACGTAAAAAAATGTTAGATAAAATCACTTTAGATGATATCCAACCTTCTTCACGTCGCTATCCATTTGTTGGCTTCTCACCCGAGCGCGAAATTGGTAATGACTTGTTACGCGTTGAAGGTGTTTCAAAAACCATTGATGGAGAAAAAGTATTAGACAACATTACTTTTACACTTAGCCGTGAAGATAAAGTTGCCTTTTCAAGTCGTAATGACAACGCAACAACTGCCCTATTTGAAATTCTTATGGGGAACATGGAACCAGATACCGGAACAGTTGAATGGGGAGTAACAACTTCTCAAACTTACTTACCACGTAACTCTGGTGATGAATTTGATGGTGTAGAATTAACTATTGTTGATTGGTTAAGACAGTACGCTTCAAAAGAAGAACAAGACAATACTTTCTTACGAAGTTTCTTAGGAAGAATGTTGTTTAGTGGTGAAGATGTTATGAAGCCAGTGAATGTATTATCTGGTGGTGAAAAAGTCCGTTGTCTACTTTCTAAGATGATGCTTTCTAAAGCAAACGTATTAGTCTTAGATCAACCGACAAATCACTTAGACTTAGAGTCAATCACTGCATTAAACGAAGGTTTAATTAAATTTAAAGGTGCCATTTTAATGGCTTCACATGACTTTGAAGTATTAAATACAACATGTAACCGAGTGATTGAAGTCACTTCAAACGGTTCATTTGATCGTGTCAACTCAACATATGAAGAATATGTTAATGATCAAGATGTACAAAATCGTCTGGAAGCTTTATACAACGCCTAAAACAGATTAAAAGGAGACTTAATTAATATAATGGAAGTTTTTGATTTCGAAGATGTTCAAATGATTCCTAACAAGAGTATCGTACAAAGTCGTTCTGAGTGTGATACATCTATCAAGTTTGGTCCACGTGAATTTAAAATTCCAGTAGTACCTGCAAATATGCAAACAGTCATGAATGAAGAACTTGCGGTTTGGTTCGCTGAGAATGATTACTTTTATATTATGCACCGTTTTGACGAAGAAGGACGTATTCCATTCGTTAAAATGATGCACGAAAAAGAACTCTTTGCATCAATAAGTGTTGGTATCAAAGACTATGAATATGACTTTGTTCGTCAACTTGCTGAAGAAAAAATTGTTCCTGAGTATATCACAATTGATGTTGCTCACGGTCATTCAGAATATGTTATCGATATGATTCGTTTTGTTAAAGAATACTTACCTGAGACTTTCCTAATTGCTGGTAATGTGGGTACACCTGAAGCTGTTCGTGAATTAGAAAACGCTGGTGCAGACGCTACTAAAGTCGGCGTTGGACCTGGTCGTGTATGTATTACTAAGTTAAAAACTGGTTTTGGTACAGGTGGATGGCAATTAGCTGCTGTTCGTGCTTGTGCGAAAGCTGCAACAAAACCAATTATTGCTGATGGTGGTATCCGTCACAATGGTGATATTGCTAAAGCTGTACGTTTCGGTGCTTCAATGGTAATGATTGGATCATTATTTGCAGCACACGAAGAAAGCCCAGGAAAATCTCGCGAAATCGATGGTAAAATGTACAAAGAATACTTCGGTAGTGCATCTGAACATCAAAAAGGTGAACACAAAAACGTCGAAGGAAAAATCGAAATGATCCGTGCACGCGGAAAATTAATTGATACATTAGTAGAAATGCAACAAGACTTACAATCAGCCATCTCTTATGCCGGTGGTAACAAATTGGAAGCGATTCGTCACGTTGATTATGTTTTAGTTCGTAATACTATTTATAACGGTGACAGATAATTACTTCGCCCTATAAACAAAAAAGGATGTTAGTTGAGTTTCAAGACTCATTTAACATCCTTTTTGTATTAACTTATAACAGCAACAAAATTACCGTATTTATCAATATGTATATCACTGCAAAAGTGATGATTATTTTTACATACATGTGTCGTTAAACTATAAATAATTAATAAAGCCCTAAAGACATGATAAGCACTCGTTACAACCGAAAATTTGAGCTTTTGCGACGTCATCTTAGCATATGAACATAAGATGTCCTCTTCTGTATTCGTCGCCTGATTCTCTAGGATAATCGCCTCTTTGGGCACTCCTTATAACTTAATCGCTTTATTTACTCGACTGGCTAATAATGACGTGCCCCGGCTACCCCCGCCCCTAGAACCACTTGATAATCAAGATTCATTTTGGTAAAGTGCATTAAATTCAGCATTATAGTTATCAATTAAAGATTGATAATTAAGAGAGAGAAAACAATCCACCTACTTTTAATTTTTACTGCTACTTTATATACCTCATTATTTTAATATAAATATGCATTTTATATTAAAAATTCGTTCTTGACCCACTGACTCTCAAACTTGTCATCATCGCATTCTAGGTGTATACTTTTATCTTAATTATACTCATCAATTTATTATTTAACAATTTAAGAAACTATGGTTATAATAATATAAGATAAACTAAGAAAGAGAAGTGAAGTTAATGGGACGTAAATGGATGAATATCAGAGAAAAGAAAGCGAAACAAGACCAAGACACTTCCTGTGTCTATGCGAAATTTGGTATTGAAATCTATGCAGCAGCAAAATCAGGTGAACCTGATCCCGATTTAAACCAAAAACTAAAATTTGCGATTGAACGTGCAAAGACTTATGATGTACCTAAACATATTATCGATCGCGCTGTAGATAAAGCAAAAGGGTCAGATGATGAGCAATTCCAAGAATTACGTTACGAAGGCTTCGGTCCAAGTGGTTCAATGGTTATCGTAGATGCCTTAACGAATAATGTAAATCGTACTGCTGGAAATGTCCGCTCTTTATATGGTAAAAACGGCGGTAACATGGGTGTCAGTGGTTCAGTTAGTTATTTATTTGATAACACAGCTGTATTTGTAATTGCTAATCAAGATGCTGAAGAAATAATGATGGCTTTACTCGAAGCTGATGTTGACGTCCGTGACGTTCAACAAGAAGATGACCAAGTCGTTGTTTATGGTGAACCAACAGATTTCAGCCATATTAAAGACGCACTTGAAGCATTTGGAATTGATAAGTTCGAAGTTGCTGAATTAGAAATGCTTCCTAAATCAGAAGTATCACTTGGGGAAGATGATTTAGTTCAGTTTGAAAAACTCATTGATGCACTTGAAGATGACGAGGATGTTCAGAAGGTTTATCATAACGTAGATCTATAAGATAACTTTAATTAGAGAAGGAGATATTATGCCACTACCTGACTTTTCACTTATTCGAAGCAATGGTGATCCCTATCGATTGAATGATTACAATAATCACGTTTTATTGATTGTGAATACTGCCACACAATGTGGTCTCAATTCTCAATTCGAAGAGCTAGAAGCACTTTACCAAGAATTCAAAGAACAAGATTTTACCGTCATTGGCTTTCCGAGCAATCAATTTAAACAAGAAGATCAAACCAATGATTCTATGGCAGAAAGTTGTGAGATTAATTTTGGTGTGACGTTTCCATTGAATGAATTAGTGAATGTCAATGGGAAGAACGCTGAGCCTGTGTTCCAATGGTTAAAACAGGAAAAAGGCGGCTTACTTAACAATGATATTAAATGGAATTTCACAAAATTTTTAATTGACCGTCAAGGTAAGGTAGTAAAAAGATATCCACCAACAACTAAACCTATAAGTTTCAAAAAAGATATTCAAGAACTGTTATAAATATTTAAAAGGCCGTCTCAAACAACTTCGTTTGGAACGGCCTTTCTCTATATCTTAATTTGGTTTTTTTGTTACTGATTTAACTTCATAACCACGCTTTTCAATAGCTTGAACTAAATTATCCACTCTATCTGTATTCACACTGATGACAATTCGAATTGAATTCTCAAGATGATAGTAAACAATCATATGAGTTAGGTTATTATCTGACTCAACTAAGGCATCACCAATTTCTTCAATCACACCTTCACGGTCTTTGTCTAACTCAACAACTATAGTCGTCCCAGGTTCGCGCGTTCCTGATATATCCACGAATGCATTAAAGATATCTTTGTCTGTAATGACTCCGACTAATCTTTCGTTCTCTAAGACAACTAAGACACCTAAATTATTTTCAGACATAATTGTCGCTGCATGATCCAATAGTGTATCTGGATTTGCTGAGTGTAATTTTGTAGCCATAATATCTTCTGCAGTTGTTTTCTCTAATAAATAGTTAATTTCATTACGACTTAAACTTGTCGCGTTCGATGGTAAGTTACGATTAATTAAATCTTTAGTTACTAAACCAACAAGCTTGTCATTTTTTAAAACTGGTAGACGATTAATATCATGTTTACGTAATAAATCTTGAGCCTCAGTCACAGAAGTCTGAGGAGTAATCGTAATTAATTCTGCTGTCATATAATCTTTTACGTACATTTTTATCCTCCTAAATATGCTTTATGAACTTCATCACTTGCTAATAACTCTTCACCAGATCCAGACAAAACAACTTTACCAGTCTCTAACACGTAGCCTCGTGTAGCTATCTGCAATGCCATTTTAGCATTTTGTTCAATTAAAAGCACGGTTGTTCCCTGTTTTTGGATGGATTCAATAATACTAAAGATTTCTTTAATAAAGATTGGTGCGAGTCCCATTGATGGTTCATCTAATAATAATAATCTAGGTTTAGACATCAGTGCACGACCCATAGCTAACATTTGTTGCTCTCCACCAGATAAAGTTGAAGCATCTTGTTTCAGTCGTTCACTTAATACTGGGAATCGTTTATAAACGTTTTGTAAGTCTTCTTCAATTTGATCCTTATCTTTACGTAAAAACGCGCCTAATTCTAAATTCTCTTTAACACTTAAGCCTTTAAATACGTGGCGGCCTTCAGGCACTTGAGAGATTCCTGCTTCAACAATCTTTTTTGGTGAATATCTTTCTAAGTTTTTACCTTCATATTCAACCGATCCACCAGCAGCTTTAACTAAACCAGAAATTGTTCTAAGAATCGTCGATTTACCTGCTCCATTGGCTCCAATTAAAGTAACGATTTCACCTTCATTAACTTCAAAACTCACGTTACGAACCGCGTTAATCATTCCATAGTTTACTTGGAGATTATTTACTTTTAACATTAACTATCCCCTCCTAAGTATGCACGAACAACATCTTCGTTTGATTGAATTTCTTTCGGTGTACCTTCAGCAATCAATCGTCCATATTCCAGTACATAAATTCTTTGGCAAATATCCATAACTAGAGACATATCGTGTTCTATTAACACAATCGTCAAGTTAAATTGCTCACGGATTTGCGCAATTAATGATGTTAAATCTGCGGTTTCATTCGGATTCATTCCGGCTGCTGGCTCATCTAAGAATAAGATTTTGGGTTTAGTTGCTAACGCACGGACAATTTCTAAACGTCTTTGTTGCCCATAAGCTAAGTTTCTCGCTTTATCATTAGCATGTTTAGCCAAATCAAAGATTGAAAGTAACTCAAAAGCTTCCTCACGCATATTTTTTTCTGTTTCATAATAAGCAGATGTTCTAAAAATACTTGAGAACATAGAATTCCCATCTTCTCGGTGCATCGCTACTTGAACATTTTCAAGTACAGTCATATCTGGGAATAAGCGAATGTTTTGGAATGTTCTTGCTAGGCCCATTCCGTTAATTTTATCTGGTCGCTTACCATTTAGTTCTTTCATTTCGTCATCAACTTTTAATTTAATTGTTCCTTCTGTTGGTTTATATACGCCAGTTAAAAGGTTGAAGAATGTTGTCTTCCCTGCTCCGTTAGGGCCAATTAATCCAACTAATTCACCCTCGTTCAACTCTAAGGAAACATTTGATACGGCTGCTAATCCACCGAAGTTTTTTGTTAATTTATCGACTTCTAATAGACTCATGAAACTGCCTCCTTATCTTTACTTCCAAATAATCTGTCCACGATACTACCAAATTTGAATTCCCAAGTTCCTAATAACCCTCCTGGGCGGAAAATCATAATTAGCACTAAGGCAACGGCATAAATAACCATACGCAATTGACCATAGTCTTGAAGGAATAAGTTAAGTAATCCTAATAATATCGCAGCAATGAAAGTACCAGTGTAACTACCAATACCACCAAATACGACAATGATTAATACATCAATTGAACGGTTAAATGTATAATCACTTGGCGTTACGATACCAATGAATGTCGCTTGAAGTGACCCACCAACAGCTGCCGTCATTGCTCCAATAACAAAAGCCATAACTTTATATTTAGTAACACTCACTCCCATGGCCTCAGCAGCAATTTCGTTTTGATTGATTGCTAAAGTGGCACGTCCACTACTACTATATGTATAACATACAATAATCGTTACAATGATAATTAAGAAGATATAAACTAACTCCCAAGTTGTTACTAATGGAATACCACTGATACCTGCTGGACCATTTGTAATATCACGTAAATTATTAATTAGAACACGGATAATCTCACTAACACCAAGTGTTGCGATAGCTAAGTAATCACCCTTCAGTCTTAAAGTAGGGACACCAACTAATAATGCCATGATCATTGCAATGACCATTCCGACTGCAATCCCAACAAATAAACCTAATGTACTATTGTCCATTTCTTTTGTAAAGATGGCAGCTGAATAAGCTCCAATAGCAATAAAACCGGCATGTCCTAATGAGAATTGACCGGCCACTCCTAAGATAAGGTTTAAACCTGCGGCATAAATAATGTTCAACATAATTGTCATCAACGTAATTCGGTAGAATGGATTAATAACGCCTGTCGAAGTTAGGAAGAAGATTGCTGCAAAACCAAAGAGCGCTAGCGCTAACCATGATATACTTCGTAAATGTATTCTCTGCATGTTATCACCTAAACTTTCTCTTTAACATTCTTACCGAACAACCCTGAAGGAAGTACAAGTAAGATTACAATTAATAAACCATAAACTACGGCGTCTTTATACATTGACCCACCCATGAAAGTAACGATTGTTTCTAGGATACCAATGACATATCCACCAACCATTGCTCCAGGAATTGACCCAACCCCACCAACTACGGCAGCTACGAAGGCTTTTAGACCTAAAGCTGTACCCATACCAGGAGAAATTGAATTATAATAAACACCAACTAGGACACCTGCAATACCTGCAAGTCCTGAACCTAAGGCGAATGTAAAGGAAATAACGCGGTTCACGTCAATCCCCATTAACTGTGACGCTTCTGAATCGACGGCAACAGCTCGCATTGCTTTCCCCATTTTTGATCGTTGAACAATCGTATACAGTAAGATCATTAAAATCACTGTAATAGCAAATACTAAAATTTGTTTTGAGTTAATTACAATATTACCTATACGATAGATTGAAGTCTCAAGTGGCGATGGAAAAGCTCTAACTTCCGGACCTAAGAAATAAATCATAATATTCTGTAGAAAATACGATACCCCAATTGCTGTAATCAGAGAAGCTACACGAGTTGAATTACGTAAAGGCTTATATGCAACACGTTCAATTACGACTCCTAAAATTGCACAAAATATCATAGCAATTAACATTGCTAAGAATAAGTTCATCTCTAAAACTGTGACTAAGTAATACCCTACAAAGGCACCCATCATAAATATATCGGCATGTGCAAAGTTAATTAATTTAATCGTACCATATACCATTGTATAACCTAAGGCCATCAATGCGTATATACTACCTAAAGCAACACCATTTACTAGTTGCTGCAAAAATAGTTGCATAATAAAATTCCTTTCTTGTTAAAATTTAATAATTTATAAGAGTATAATATAGACTTTCTAATTTTACAACCGGTTTTCTTAAATAAATTAGCTTTTCTCTAATAATTCCAATCAAAAACAAATGTAACCGTTTCATTTTTCTGTCTTTATCCTTTTTACGCTACACTTCTACAAATTATATATTTTATTGAATGTTTCTAATTTAATTCTAATAAAAAGACTGTAGGCTAATAACAAGCATGTTAATAGCTTACAGTCTATGTCTTAAAACACGTTACTATTCACCAACATTAACAGCTTCTACGTTTTCAACTTCACCATTTGTTAATTGCAACATTAAAACTTCTTTAACTGGGTTATGATCTTCGTCAATTGAGAACGTACCCGTTAACCCATCAAATGTTTCCGTCGCTGCTAAAGCATCTGTAACTGCTTGACGATCAGCTGATCCAGCACGCTCAACAGCATCTAATAATAACATTGTCGCATCATAACTTAACACTGCGAATTGATCCGCTTGTTTACCATATTCTTCTTCGAACTTTGTTAAAAAATCTTGTAAATCTTCGTCGTCACTTAAGGGAGAATAGTGAGCTGTGTAATAAACATCATTAACGTTACTTGCACCTGCTAAGTCAACTAAAGTTTGGTTACCTAAACCGTCCCCTCCGACAATCGGTTGTGTAATTCCTAATTCACGTGCTTGTTTAATTAATAAACCAACTTCTGTATAGTAACCAGGTACATAAAGTACATCAAACTCTTGAGATAGTAATGATGTTAACGATGCTGTAAAATCATTATCGCCTGATTGGAATGATTCAGTTGTAACAACTTGTCCTCCTAAAGCTTCAAACTCTTCAGTAAATGCCTGCTCTAGCCCTGTCGCATAGTCCGTAGATTGGTCAACGAATAATGCTGCTGTTTGTGCACCTAATGTTTCAGTAACATATGTTGCTGCCGCACGGCCTTGGAATGCATCTTCAAATGCTACACGGAATAAATACTCAAACACATCTCCATTATCGTCTAATGTCATACCATTCCCCGTTGCTGCTGGTAAAATTGCTGGAACTGCTGCTTCTTGAATGACTGGAATTTGTGCGTTAGAGTCACCTGTTGTTGCTGGTCCTACAATTCCGACAACGTCTTCAGATGCTAATCGCTGAGCAACTGAAGCAGCTTCGGTTAAATCTGATGTATTATCATACTCTACGTATTCAACCTCACCACCTAATACTCCACCATTTTCATTTACTTCTTTAACTGCTAATTTTGCCGCCTCTGACATGGGTGTTCCGTAAGCCGCTGCATCTCCAGTTAATTCAAAGTTTCCACCGATTTTTACAGTATCTTGCGCTAATACTTGACCTGCTCCTAACAAACTCGACCCGACTGCTAATCCTGTTAATAAAGACAACGCTAATTTTCTTAATTTCATTTTGTACTCCTCCTCAAGAATAATTTTTCAACAAAAAACCTGACCTAGACAGATTATCTAGGTCAGGTTTCTTGGGTCACTTTAAAAAAGTGCATCAAATATACTCACTCTAGATATCAATCTATGTGGGCATCAAAATAACTAGCACCTCATAGACACAAACAACCGAAGCCGTGTTTGCACCTAATCATCTAGCTACAAACACTATCTAATGATAATGCTAATAATAATATTTTGAACGTTTAATACACTTTTCTTCATGTGATTCCCTCTTATCTTTTGTTGTTAGATTTATAATAAACGATTAATTAGATTAAGTCAACATTTTTTTAACTATAATCTCATTCACTTTTCATATAATAGTGAAATTTGCTGAGTTATACTCATATAGTATACTTTATATTAATTATTTCTTTAAAAAACAGTTTTTATATGTTTAAATAAGAATATTATTAAAATTTTAATTTAAAGGAGCTTGAAAATGAAGTCACAAAAATTAGGGATTATCGGAGTTGGGCACGTAGGAGAGCATGTCTTAGCATACGCAAGTTCTTCTAACTTATTTGGAGAAATTGTCGTTATAGATTCTAGAGAAGAACTAGCTTTCGGTGAAGCTTTAGACCAAGATCATGCAACTGGATTACTTTCTCGTCCAAACGTCAACATCTACTCATCAAATGCTTATAATGATTTAAGTGATGCGGATGTTATCATCGTATCAGCAACACACGTCTATCCCAAAGGTGAAGTGCCAGCGGACCGTCAACAATTAATAACGAACAATGCTTCAATTATTCGTTCAATTATGAAAAACATTAGTGAAGTCACTCAGGAAGCAATTATTATCTTTATTACGAATCCAGCTGATACTGTCATTTATATGGCTGCGAATGAATTCTCATATCCAAAAGAACGTATGATGAGTACTGGATGCATGTTAGATTCTGCAAGATTACGTTATATCATCGGTAAGCATTACAACGTTGATCCTAAATCAGTCAATGGATACATGATGGGTGAGCATGGTTATAGTGCTGTACCAATCTTAAGCCGTTTAAGTGTTGCTGGTATTCCTTATGACCAATTATCAAAGCATTTCCCTGATATTGAACCGTTAACTGCTGATGAAGTTCAAGAAAAAGTTGTTCAAGCAGCTTATGAAGTATTCGATAACAAATTTGGAGTAACAAACGCGGCAGTGGCGCAATCATCGATTGAACTAGCTCGGGCAATTCTCTTGGATGAACATTCAATTTATCCGATTAGTACACCGTTACTCGAGGGAGAATACAATACAGAACGACCTGTGGCATTTAGTACACCTACGGTGATTACACGTCAAGGTTGGACTAAACGATTTGAAGTGCCATTAAATGAATGGGAAACTGAGAAATTAAATGTCTCAGCTGAAAGTATTCGTGCTTCGATTGATTTAGCAGAATCATTACTATAATCATTAACTATTCCGGCTGAGAGGTAATTACATCTCAGCTTTTTTGTATTGAATATTATATTTTTACACTAAAAAAGCAGAAGGACAATGCCTTCTGCGTGTATATAATACTTATTATTCTGCTGATACGTTCTCAGCCGATACAATTTCGCCTTCTTGTAGTTCAATCATAACCGCTGGTTTAACTGGGTTATGGTTTTCATCAATCGCGAATGTTCCTGTCACTCCTGCAAATTCTGTTGTATCAGCAATTGCATCTGTAATCGCTTGGGGATCTGTTGAACCGCTACGCTCGATTGCATCAATAATTAGCATTGCTGCATCATAACCTAGCGCATTCCATGTTCCCCCCTCTTTGCCGTACTTCTCTTCAAAGGCAGTAAGGAAATCTTGAACCGACTCTTCTTCACTTTCGTTTGAGAAGTGGTCAGTATAGTAGATATCGTTTGCGTTCTCTGTTCCAGCAAGGTCTAATAAAACTTCACTTGAGAATCCGTCAGGTCCAATAATTGGTTGCTCAATCCCCATCTCGCGGGCTTGTTTAATAATTAATCCTGCTTCAGTATAATATGCTGGAATATAAATAACATCAAAGTCTTGTGTCAACGCTGTTGTTAGAATGGCAGAAAAGTCTGTGTCTCCAGCTGTAAATGAATCTTCATTAACAATTGTTCCACCACTACTTTCAAATTCAGAATTAAAGTTATCAGCTAATCCGCGAGAATAATCCGAAGATTGATCGACAAATACGATTGCATTTGTTGCACTTAAATCTTCAGCAGCAAAAGTTGCACCGGCACTACCTTGATATGAGTTATTGAAGCATACTCTAAAGAAATATTCTAATACATCTCCCGCTGAATCAAAAGTAATGTCATCATCGGTTGCTGATGGAGATACCATTGGAATGTTCGCCTCTGTGAAAATTGGCAGTTGCGCCTCTGTGTTTCCTGTTGTTGCCGGTCCGACCACTCCAACAACTCCTTCAGCTACTAACCTTTGAGCAACAGATGCAGACTCAGTCACGTTACTTTGATTATCATAACTCACAATCTCAATTTCTTGACCATCAAGTACTCCACCATTGGCATTCACTTCTTCAACAGCTAACTCTAAACCTTCTAACATTTGAGTCCCATAAGACGCAGCGTCCCCGGATAATTCATAGTTAGCACCAATTTTTACGGTATCTTGTGCTGAAGTTAAGACTGGTGATAGAAGTGCAGATGCTATAGTGACTCCTGTAATAATGTGTTTCCCTATTTGTTTAATTTTAATATTCATAATTTCCTCCAAATTTTATAAGTTAAATTTTTCCGGCAGGCCGAGTAATAATAGGCCTGCCACCATTAATCGACTGTCGTTATCTAATTGTAAGTTGCTTTCTGTATCTCCCATTATTATCCTCCTCTTCTTATAAAATTTGTATTCTAAATTATATTCTATACAATAAAATGAGAAAAGACAACACTTTTCTCATTTTAAATTAATATTAAGTTATAATTTTGATGCTTATGACTCTGGTAACTCACTTAAATGCTCTTTAATATGATTAATAAAGTGCTTTAATACTTCAATTCTGGCAAATTTCTTTTGATTAGTCGCAACAATATACCACGGAGCGTTAGCCGTATGGGTACGATCTAGCATCTCTTCATAAGCAGCAATATATTCATCCCACTGGCTTCGATTGCGCCAATCATCTTCGGTAATTTTATAATTCTTATCTGGTTCTTCTTGGCGATCTTCAAAACGCTCTTTTTGCTCATCTTCATCAATATACATAAAGAATTTCATCACAATACTTCCGTGATCTGTTAATACTTTTTCCGTATGATTAATCTCATCATAAGCGCGTTCCCATTCTGACTCTGAAGCAAACCCTTCGATTCGTTCAACGAGAACACGACCATACCAGCTTCGGTCAAAGATGGCCATGTCTCCATCTTTGGGGAATTTGGTCCAAAAACGCCATAAATAATGATAGCTGTTTTCTAAATCTGTCGGTGCTTTAATTCCATGAATCGTATAACTTCGAGGATCAATATGGCGCGTCAATCTTTGGATTGCTCCACCCTTACCAGCCGCATCTACCCCTTCAAAAGCAGTAATAATAGCAATATCTTTCGTATAACAATCATAAACTAAATCAGCAGCTTCCTTTTGTAAAATTTCTAATTCTTTGTCGTACTCTTTATCTGAGATTGTCTTAGATAAATCAAACTCATCTAACTGGGTATCTTCTATATAATATTTACGATCCGATTTATCTGCTCGCTCTCTTGCTAAAGTCACTCGTTCAATCCCTGATGTGATTTCTTCGAGCGTAATACCTAAAACAGTCTTAGCTGCTAACTTTCTGTCTTCTGCATTAATTATATTCCATGGACTTTCAGGCACATCTGTTTTCTTTAAGACTTTATCAAACCATTCTAAATATTCTTCATAGTTTTTGTTTTGTTTATAATCATTATCTGATAGTAAAAATTGACGGAATTTAGAATCTTCTAAAGCTTCTATATTTTTACTTTGGGTTTTTTCTTTAATATGTAAAAAGAATTTAATAACAATAGTGCCATCATCCAGAAGCATATGTTCTAAGTTTAATAATTCTTCAGTTCTTTGCTTTAATTTATCACTCGATCGTTCATCTTTGTTCATAACCTGTGAGTAAAAACTTTGATCAAATACGACGACTTCTTCGTGACTTGGTAGTTTTTGCCAAAAACGCCACACGCTTGGATGTAGATAATCAACATCAGACCGACTGTCAAATAGTTCAACTTTGACATAACGCGGGTCTAATTCTCTTGTTAAATCATTAATAATGTCGCCCTTCCCTGAGCTCTCCCAACCATCCACTAGGATGAGCACAGGTATCTTTAATCTTTGGACGATTCTTTGTAACTTATCAATTTCTTCCCCTAGATTCGACCGTTTAAAATTGTCATAGCGATCATCAATATCATCGAAATCATATTTTTTTAACATACACTTTCCTCTTCCTTTCATGATACTTAGTCCAAAAAATTAAGTTGATTGTTACAAAAGTGCCAACTTTCCTACTTAAAACTCAATATCAAAATTAATTTCATAAACACTTTCCGAAAGAATACCATCATAGTCGTAACGACCGACTAACATACTTAGTTCTTCACTCGCATCAATAATTCTACCGTTGATTTTCAATATATTATTTTGTACCCGACCATCTTCCTGAGCTGTGAAGCTTCCCTGCTTACCATCGATGGTGCCTTGAAATTCAGCAAAACCACGAATTAATTCTGGAGTAACGTCGGCTTCTGATTGATGTGTTAGGTAATTAGCTTCAATCGTTCCCGTAATTTCCTTGCTTCTAATCTCATAACTTACATTCCAAACAGTGATGACTTTATCTTTATTATCTGTCAAAATATTTTGTTTAAAGTCTCTTTTTACTTTTCCAGTTGTTGACACTAACATGGCAATCATCCTTTCTTATTTCGTACATTTTAGCATTATTCCACATTAAGTTCTAATATACACACTCGTTGAAAAAACTATTTCACTGACTTTGTAATCGGTTGTATTTCCAAACTTAATTATGTACCTTTATATAATTCTATTGAATTTTTACTTAAACATTGCTGAAAGTAAACTTTTTCAGTATAATTTGAATGATATAAAATGAGAAAAAGGTGAGAATATGAATTATAAAAGTACCCGTAACTCGAAGAACATCGTAACACCCTCTCAAGCTATACTCCAAGGACTTGCTACCGATGGTGGTTTATACGTTCCAGAATCCTTCCCAAGTTTTGACTTAAATTGGGAAATACTCAGTCAATATACTTATCAAGAAATGGCTCACTTTATTTTAAAACCATTTCTATCCGACTTTTCGGACAAGCAGCTAAAACGTTGTATTGAATTAGCCTATGATAATAAATTTGACACAGAAGTGATTGCACCGGTAGTAGACATTGATGAGAAGCATTATCACCTGGAATTATTCCATGGATCAACGATTGCTTTTAAAGATATGGCCTTATCGATATTACCCCACTTAATGAAAACTTCTGCTGAGATTAATAATAATTACAATGATATCCTAATCTTAACGGCGACCTCTGGTGATACTGGTAAAGCAGCAATGGCTGGATTCTCAGATGTTCCCGGAACTAAAATCATCGTCTTCTATCCTAAGGGTGGTGTGAGTTCCATTCAGGAGCAACAGATGCTTACGCAAACAGGAGATAATACACACGTAGTTTCTATCGTTGGAAACTTTGATGATGCCCAAACTGAAGTGAAAAACTTATTTAATGATTCAGTTCTGCGTGATGAACTTCAATCGTCTGACAGCCAATTTTCTTCAGCAAATTCTATGAATATCGGCCGTTTAGTCCCACAAATTGTGTATTATTTTTATGCATACGCTCAACTTGTGAAGCAAGGGAAGATTGATGCAGGCAGTGAAATTGATTTTAGTGTACCCACAGGGAATTTTGGTAATATACTCGCTGGTTACTACGCTAAACGTTCAGGTCTACCAATTGGTAAACTACTGTGTGCTTCAAATGATAATAAAGTGCTTTATGATTTCTTCCAAGACGGTGAATATAACCGTCAACGTGACTTTATATTAACGATTTCTCCTTCAATGGACATTCTAGTTTCTAGTAATTTAGAACGTCTCGTCTATCATGCTGTAAATGAAGATAGCGAGCGTTTAAGCGACTTAATGGAACAATTAGACACTAAGGGTCACTATACTTTAACAGACGAGGAGCAGGCGCATTTTTCAAGTTTCCTATCTGACTATGTGACCGAAGCTCAAACTAAAGAGGAAATTAATATTGTTTACAGAAAAACCGGCTATATTATGGATACCCACACAGCAGTGGCTTCTAGAGCATGGCGCAATCTCAACCAAGAAGGACTTTCAACGAACCCTGCTGTTATTGTTTCAACTGCCAGCCCTTACAAATTTCCTGAGGCTGTTTTAGTTGCGCTTGGTGTTGAAGCTGAAACGTTAACAGATCGAGAACTTTTAGATAAATTAAATGAATTATCAAATATCCCGTATCCACCAGCAATTGAAGGTTTACTAGAGGCAGAAAGATTACACGATACTACTATAGAGGTTTCTGACATGCGCGAATTTGTTCGAAATATTGCAAAATAAGTAATCGTAGATACACAAAAGGCAGAAGTACTTCATGTTCTTCTGCCTTTTCTTATATGATTATGCTTTTGTTTTTTCTTCTTTAACCCATGAGTCAATTTTACTAATCTCTTCAACGATATATGCATGAAGCGTTGTGTTTAACTCTTCAAAACCATCAATTTCTCTAATTGGTGTAAAATCATTGATTAACTCACTCATGAATCTTTCTAGTAAGCCATCCGAAAGTTCAATTGATTTATTAATAATGGTATGCAAGTTACCGATTAATTGGTATCGACTTCCAATTAATTCACCGAAATCATTCGATTTATCACGTTCTTTAATTAATACAACGCGACCTAAATAATAATCGTAGAATGCGATATAAGTTTTACCATTAAAGTAATAGTTTAATAATACTTCACAATCTCTAAGTGAAAAATCTTTCTTATGTTTTAAACTTAACGTATCATCCACATTTTTGTTGATAGTTGCAAAGATTTCTTTCGCAACTGTTTCTTCATTGGTTAAATCAGATGCAATGTCTTCAATATTAAACAATGGTGTATTCCAAACCGATTCACGACGGCTAAAACGGAAGAAGAATTTATAATAATCGTGTAATAAGTAATTACGACGACGGATATTATAAACGATATATTTTTGGGCTGGATCTTTGATATAATCAGCGGCTAAACGGATTGCTTGGTTCTCAGTAATATATTGCATTAATTTCTCTCCTTAATTATACTAATAATTAGCTACTCATATGATACCATTTAATAAATATTAATTGAATGTTTAAATGGGTAAATTAATTTAAATACTTTATAAACATACCACAAAAATCGAAAAGAGGGTAATAATGTACATAAGACAAACGAAGAAAAGTGAAATTCCTGAAGTTATGAAAGTGATTGAATACGGCAGACAATTACAAAGAAAGAATGGGAACAATATTCAATGGCCAAATCATTATCCCGCAGCTAGTGATATTGAAACAGATATCTTAAATAACCATAGTTATGTTTGTGTGATAGACGATCAGGACCAAACGGACTTACCAGAGGAAACAATTGTTGCTACAATGTGTATTCAAAGTGGCGAAGATCCAACCTATCAAGAAATCAATGGCAAGTGGCTTAATGATCGTCCTTATGTTACTATTCACCGAATTGCTTCTAATCAACAGATTAATGGTGCCGGAAGCTTTTGTATGCAGTATGTCATAGATCATTACGACAATATAAAAATCGATACACATCGAAAGAATACTTCTATGATTGCTTTAATCGAAAAATTTGGTTTTCAACATTGCGGTGATATTATCATTGAAGACGGAACACCTAGAGAAGTTTTTCAATATTCTAAATAATTTTGTTCCTGGCTAATATTTCGGTCAGGTATATTTTTGTGAATAAAAAAACCTATGATCTTCACTCATAGGTCAGTTTGAAAGTTATTTAAATGGATCCACTTCATAATCAACACGCATTAAGAACAGGCCATTCGGTGGCGCTGTTGGTCCCGCTTCATTTCGGTCTTTTACTTCTAATAGCCTTTGCATCTCATCCACTGGCTTTAAGCCATCTCCAATTTGAAGGAGCGTTCCAACCAGTATACGAACCATATTGTATAAAAAACCTTTTCCATAAAAACGGAAGACTAATTCGTTCTTCGCTTCATCTATCCAAGCTTCAGCTTCTAACACATGGCGCACTTTATTCTCAATGTCAGTTTTCGTAGAACAAAAACTTGTAAAATCATGTTCACCAACAATAATCTTAAGCGCCTCTTGAATTCGTTCCAAATTAAAAGCATACGGATGATGACTCGTGTATAATCGCTTGAACGGATCGGGAAAATCATTAATATCTATCCGATACTGATACTCTTTACCGATGGCATGATAGCGAGCATGAAATTCATCCGATACTTGCGCTACATCGACGATTCGAATAGATTGGTCTAAGATACTGTTCAATGCCTTACGCATTGAATTAGGCTGTATTTTAGCTGGATAATCGACATGGATGACTTGTCCGAGTGCATGAACACCAGAATCAGTTCTTCCCGATGTTGAATTCTTAATTAATTCCCCGGGTTTAGCCTTTGCCATTATATGTAAGGCCTTTTGCAAAGCTTCTTGTATCGATGGCCCATTTGGTTGCACTTGATAGCCGACATAGTTAGTGCCGTCATATTGAATTTTTAACGCATAACGTGTCGTCATTCAGTTTACCTCCAATTACAAATTATCCAATAAATATTCGAATCGCAATTAACGCCGTTGTTACTAATAATAAAGTTAAGAGTGCATAAGCATCTATTTTTGAGAATTTTAATTGTCTATATTTTGTCCGACCTTCCCCACCTCGATAACCTCGAGCTTCCATGGCAATCGCCATCTCATCAGCCCGGTTAAATGCGCTAACGAACAGTGGAATTAAGATGGGTACCATAGCCTTAACACGGTCAATGAAACTACCTTCATCGAATTCTACCCCTCGAGCTCTTTGAGCATTCATAATCTTTTGCGCTTCATCCATCAAAGTAGGAACATAACGTAAAGCAATGGAGAGCATTAACGCCACTTCGTGTGATGGAAAACCTAAACGAGACAACGGTCTTAATAAGTGTTCAATACCATCTGTTAATTCTAATGGTGCTGTTGTAAGAGTTAAGATGGTTGACATCATAATAATTAAGACTAATCGCATAAAGATATAAATCGCATTGATTACCCCTAAAGATGTAATTGTTATCGGACCTAATTGGAAATAAACCGTTCCTCCCACAGTAAATAACATCTGAAATATAACGGTAAACATAATAATCCACAACATTGGTCGAATTCCACGTAAAAAGTAAGATATAGAAATATTACTTAATTTGATGACAAAAAATACAAATGCTGCAAGGAGTAAGTAAGCTAGCCAATGATTTGCTAAAAAAACAATCACAATGAAAGAGAAACTACCTAATAACTTAGTGCGGGGATCTAATTCATGAATTATTGAATTACCTTGTAAATAGCGGCCTAAAAGTAATTTATCAAACATTTTCTGACACCTCACTCTTTAGAGTACGAGATTGTTTAATTTTTACAATCTCATCTGCTAGTTGCTCTACTGTAATCGGTTGAGTCTCTTTTATATAAGTTGTTTCTAACTGAGTATCAATATCTTTAAAAAACTGTAGCGAATGAGGTAGAGATAATTGTAATGTGTCTAGTTTATCCTCATCTTTAAAAATTTCTAATGGTTCTCCTGTCTTAACCACTGTTCCATTCTCCATCACAATGACATTATCGGCATATAAAGCCACATCTTCCATTTGATGTGTTACTAAAACGAGTGTGATGTTTTGTTCGCGATGTAAATTTACAAACATCTCTAGCATGTACTTCTGACCCGCTGGATCTAAACCAGCTGTCGGTTCATCAAGAACGAGAACGCTTGGTTCCAAGGCTAGAACACCAGCAATAGCGACACGTCTCATTTGACCTCCACTCAAGTCAAACGGAGATCGGTCGTAAAGATTCTCAGATAAACCGACTAAAGACAGTTTCTCACGCGCAATGCGTTCAGCTTCTTCTTCGGATACATCAAAGTTTAAAGGTCCAAACATGACATCTTTTAAGACGGTTTCTTCAAATAACTGAGACTCTGGAAATTGAAACACAACACTGACTTGTTTTCTCAGTGCTTTTAAATTTTTATTTTTTGAATCAGCAGTAATTTCTACATCATTAATCTTTACAGTACCATGCGTTGGTCGTAACAACACGTTTAGATGTTGGATAAGTGTTGATTTTCCTGACCCAGTATGTCCGATAATGGCAGTAATCTTTCCTTTAGGAATACTTAAGTTCACATTTTTTAATGCAGAAACGGCAAATGGACTACCCGCATTATAAATATGATCTACATTGTTAAATACGATTGGATTATCCATTGTAATAAAGCCTCCTCATCAAAATATTCATCCGGTATATCTACTCCACGCTCCATTAAAGCATGTTTCAACTTCTGTGTGAATGGTAAATCTAGTCCCATATCAATGAGACCTTCACCTAAATTAAAGATATCGGCAGGAACACCTTCACTTTTCTTTTCGCCATCTTTCATCACAATAATTCGATCTGCTTTGGAAGCTTCATCGATATCATGTGTGATAGAGATAACAGTTAAATCATATTGTTCTTTTACTTTCTCAATTGCTTCAATCACTTCTTCGCGACCCAAAGGATCTAACATCGCCGTTGCTTCATCTAGTAAAATTACATCTGGTCGTAAAGCAATGACGCTTGCAAGTGCCACTCTTTGTTTTTGCCCACCAGATAAACGAGCGGGTTCTTTCTTTTTATGATCAGACATTCTAACTTGTTGAAGTGCTTCATCAACACGTTGAATCATCTCTAGACGTTCAACTCCATTGTTTTCTAGACCAAAAGCAACATCGTCTTCAACCGTTGCCCCAACAAATTGGTTATCAGGATTTTGAAAGACCATTCCGACAGATCTTCTAGCTTCCCAAACGGTTTCTTCATCTAGTAATTTACCATTGATAAATACTTTTCCACTTTCAGGCACCAAAAGACCATTCATAATTTTTGCTAAAGTTGACTTCCCTGATCCGTTTGGTCCGATTAATGCAACCCATTCCCCTTTATTGATGGTCAGATTAACATTCGTCAAAGCAAAAGACTCTACGCCTTGATATTGAAATGATATATCTTTTAACTCGATGATAGGACTTTTCATTATTATCTTCCTTTCGCGACACATCTTTCTGATTTTTTCATAGGTAAATATACCATTTAATTCGATTCTTTTCTCAAAACAATCATATACTTAACTATAAAAAAAGCACTTACGATAGAAGCACATGGATTGGAGGAGAAAATCCCCTCCAATCTAAGCAATAAACATTGCTTGTGCATTAGAGCTAGACCAAATTATTGATCATAACACTCTCCATCATTAAGTGACTAAACTATTGGTTCTTATTAAATTATTAAACTAACTCTAAGATTACCATTGGAGCAGCGTCACCACGTCGTGGTCCTTTTTTAAGGATACGAGTATAACCTCCATTACGGTTTTCATAACGGTTAGCATAATTATCGAATAAACGATCTAATACTGATTCAATAATTACTTCGTCATCTTCAATACGAGCATCAGCTAATTCGCGGCGTAAGAATGAAGCTGCCTTACGACGAGAAGCTAAGTCACCTTTCTTACCTAATGTAATCATTTTTTCAACAGTTTTACGAACTTCTTTAGCACGAGCTTCTGTTGTTTCGATACGTTCGTTGATAATTACATCAGTCGTTAAATCACGTAGTAATGCTTTACGTTGTGTACTTGTACGTCCTAATTTACGGTATGCCATTAAGATTCCTCCATTTCTTGTAAAATAAACCCTAATGATCTATTATTCGTCGTCTTTCAGACTTAGGCCTAGATCATCTAATTTGCCTTTAACTTCTGATAATGATTTACGTCCTAAGTTACGAACTTTCATCATTTCAGCTTCAGTTTTATTTGTAAGTTCTTGAATTGTATTAATTCCAGCACGTTTCAAGCAGTTGTAAGATCGAACAGATAAGTCTAATTCTTCAATTGTCATGATAAGAACTTTTTCTTTTTCTGCTTCTTCTTTTTCAACCATGATTTCTGCTTCGCGTGCTTCATCGTTTAAGTTAACAAAGATATTTAAATGTTCAGTCAATATTTTTGCAGCTAAACTTAAAGATTTTTCTGGACTAATTGATCCGTCTGTCCAAATGTCTAAAGTCAATTTATCAAATATATTCTTTTGACCAATACGTGTATTTTCAACTTGATAATTCACTTTTTCAATTGGTGTATATATTGAATCGATTGGTAATACACCAATTGGCATATCATCACTCTTATTGTATTCGCTACGTGCATAACCTCGACCGTTGGACACGCTAATACGCATGTTCAATTCTGCATCTTCGGCTAAGGTACAAATATGTAAATCAGGATTTAAAATTTGTACATCATTATCATGAATAATGTCAGCAGCTGTTACTGTTTTTGGACCCGCAACATTTAATTCAATTACTTTGCTTTCTTCTGTGTGCAATTTAAGGGCTAACTTCTTCAAGTTTAAAATGATCGTAGGAACATCTTCCACTACACCATCGACTGTAGCAAACTCATGAAGCACACCATCAATTTGAATATTAGTTACTGCTGCACCTGGTAATGAAGATAGCAGAATACGACGTAATGAGTTTCCAAGAGTTGTTCCATATCCACGTTCTAATGGTTCAATCACGATCTTGCCAAATTTTTCATCTTCACTGACTTCAACCGTAGTAATCTCTGGTTTTTCAATCTCGATCATTAGTAATTTTCCCCTTTCAATACGTTATGTCTCAATGATAATTTTGTAGCAACATTAAAAGTTTTTAAATATAGGAATTATCATTAAACACGACGACGTTTTGGTGGACGAGCACCGTTATGTGGGATTGGGGTTACGTCACGAATTGCTGAAACCTCTAATCCAGCTGCCTGTAATGAACGGATTGCCGATTCACGACCAGATCCTGGTCCTTTAACTGCAACCTCTACAGATTTCATACCATGTTCCATTGCGCCTTTAGCAGCAACTTCTGATGCCATTTGAGCAGCAAATGGAGTAGATTTTTTTGATCCACGGAATCCTAATGATCCTGCTGATGACCAAGAAAGTGCGTTACCATTCTCGTCTGTAATCATAACGATTGTATTATTGAATGTTGAACGAATATGTGCGATTCCACGTTCAATATTTTTTCTGTCGCGACGACGTCTACGAGCTTGTTGTCTTTTTGCCATGAAGTCTTAACCTCCCTTTTAAATTAATTATTTCTTACCTTGAACTGCTTTTTTAGGACCTTTACGGGTACGAGCGTTGTTTTTAGTGTTTTGTCCGCGAACTGGTAAGTTACGACGGTGACGGTTACCACGGTATGATCCGATTTCTTGTAAACGTTTGATGTCTAAACTTACTTCACGACGTAAATCACCTTCAACTTTGATTCCGTCAACAATAGAACGTAAACGGTCTAATTCATCGTTAGATAAATCTTGTACGCGAGTGTTTTCAGATACATTAGCATCTGCACAGATTTGTTTTGCTGTAGTGTTCCCGATTCCAAAGATATATGTTAATGAAATAACAATACGTTTGTCACGTGGAATATCAACTCCTGCTATACGAGCCATAGACTAGTTTCCTCCTTTTTCTTAAAATTAACCTTGACGTTGTTTGTGTTTTGGATTTTCGCAAATTACCATTACTTTACCATTACGGCGGATAACTTTGCACTTCTCACAAATTGGTTTTACTGATGCTCTAACTTTCATCATTTTCCCTCCTTAAACTTCTTAACCATCGACTATTTAAAGCGATATGTAATTCGACCTTTTGTCAAATCATAAGGAGACATTTCAACTGTTACTTTATCTCCTGGCAAAATACGGATATAGTTCATACGAATTTTACCTGAAACATGAGCTAAAATTTCGTGGCCATTTTCTAATTCAACTTTGAACATTGCATTTGGCAAGGTTTCTAATATAATTCCTTCTACTTCAATAACATCATCTTTAGCCATTAATACTTCCTCCTTTTTTTACCAGTTAGTGAAATGCTTTGGTATCTATTCTCCAAGAATATTACGTATCTCACGATAAACTACTTCAATCGGATTTTCACCACTAATGCGGTGTAGTATGTTTTTATCATCGTAGAATTCTAAGATCGGTTTAATTGATTCCATCTGTAAGTTAATACGATGTCTAACTTTTTCTGGCTTGTCGTCTTCACGTTGATAGAAGTCATGAGAACCACAGTTATCACAAACACCATCAACTGAAGGTGGATTGTATACTTTATGATACGTAGCTCCACAATCACGACAAATAATTCTACCGCTTAGACGTTTTTCAAGGACATCTGAATCAACATCGATATAAATAACAGCGTCAATATCAGAATTCATATCTTTTAAATTCTCTTCTAGTGCATGTGCTTGGTGAAGCGTTCTTGGGTACCCGTCTAGCATAAACCCATCTGCTTGTACATCTGATTGTGATAAACGTTCACGAACTAAGTTATTCGTGACATCATCCGGCACAAGATTACCAGCATCTGTATATGATTTAGCTTCTAATCCCAATTTCGTTTCATTCTTAATTGCTTCACGGAAGATATCCCCTGTTGCAATATGTACCATTGAATAATCTGTGGAGATATGTTCACTTTGTGTTCCTTTCCCTGCTCCGGGAAGGCCCATTAATAAAATATTCATATAAATCGTCCTTACTTATTTAATATCGATGAACTATTGATAAAGAAATCCTTTATAGCGACGTTTTACCATTCTACCTTCGATTTGTTTAGTTGTTTCTATAGCAACACCTACAACAATCAAAATACTTGTTCCACTTAATGAAATATTCATTGGTATTTCCCAGATAAATCCAGCAACGATCGGTAATACGGCGATTAATGTTAGATATAATGCGCCGACCCCACTTAAGCGATTAATTAATTGTGTAATAAATGTCTCGGTATCATTACCAGGACGTACACTTGGAATATAAGCGCCTTGTTTCTGTAAATTTTCTGCTACTTTCTCAGGGTTAACCTGTACTAATGAATAGAAATAAGTAAAGGCAATGAGTAATACAGTATAGAATACTGCTCCTAATGGATGTTGTAAGTTAAACAAGTTTCCGAAAAACTGCATCACTGGACCTGCGTTGTCAGTACTTAAGAAAGAAAAGATTGTTTGTGGTGTTGTAATAAACGACGTTGCGAAAATTACAGGAATAACACCAGCAGAGTTAATCTTTAATGGTAAGTGCGCTGTATGACGGGCACCAGTTGCTTTCTTAGAGTGATGAATTGGAATACGTCTTTGTGCTCTTTCCATTAGAACAACAATAACAATACTTACGATGATTACTAGTACGATGGCTAATAAAATCAGTAAATTTTGGGTCAGTTCATTACCTGTCACACCTGATATAGATGATTGGAAAAATCCATAAAAATCTTTTGGCACTTCTGCAACAATACCGGCGAAGATCAACATAGATACTCCGTTTCCGACACCATTACGCGTGATTTGCTCACCTAACCAAACTAAGAACATTGTTCCAGCCGTTAAGATTAAAGCAATTGTTAGATAAGTTGCCATTGTAGGGTCATTAATTAAACCTAAACCAGATAACTGGTTAAACCCAAATGATAATCCTAAAGATTGGATAAAACCTAAAACTATTGCTGTGTAAGTAGTAGCTTGATTAAGCTTACGTCTACCGACTTCACCTTGTTTGGCCCATTCGGTAAACTTAGGAACTAAGTCCATTTGCAATAATTGCATAATGATTGATGCAGTAATGTATGGCGATACACCCATAGCAAAGATAGAATATCTTTGTAGTGCACCTCCACCAAAAGTATTCAATAAACCTAATACCCCAGTGTTGCCTAATGTTTGTAAAGCACCAGCATTAACACCTGGTACTGGGATATGAGACCCTAAACGGAATACTGCGAAGATAAATAATGTATATAAAATTCTACGTCGAATATCTCTAACAGTGAATGCATTTTTCAAGAAGGAAAACATTAAATCACCTCAATCGATCCACCAGCACCAGTGATAGCTTCTTCTGCAGATTTAGAGAATTTAGCAGCTTGAACTGTTAATGTTTTCTCTAATTTACCATCACCTAAAATTTTAATTCCTGATAATTCGTTTTTCACAACGCCAGTTTCGATTAATAAAGCTGGTGTAACTGTTGTGCCATCTTCAAAACGATTTAATGTTTCTAAGTTCACTACAGCATAATCTTTACGATTGATGTTAGTGAAACCACGTTTTGGTAAACGACGGAATAAAGGTGTTTGTCCACCTTCAAATCCTAAACGTACTCCACCGCCTGAACGTGCTTTTTGACCTTTTTGTCCACGACCAGCTGTTTTTCCGTTCCCTGAACCTTGTCCACGCCCAACACGGTTACGTAATTTGCGTGATCCTTCAGCAGGTTGTAATGTATGAAGTTTCATTCCTTCGGCACCTCCTTATATAAGATTTTAAACTTAAGCTTCTTTGACTTCTACTAAATGGCTTATTGTACGAACCATTCCACGAACAGATTCATTGTCAGGTTTCACTACACTCTTATTAAGTTTTGTTAAGCCTAACGCTTTAGCTGTTTGAATTTGGTTTTGTTTACGTCCAATAAAGCTACGTTTTAATGTGATTTCTAAGTTGGCCATTGAATGTCCTCCTAACCTAAAAGTTCTTCGACTGATTTGCCACGTAATGCAGCAACTTCATCGGCTTCTTTAAGATTTTTAAGACCTTCAACAGTTGCAGAAATCATGTTAATTGGTGTATTTGATCCAAGTGATTTACTTGTTACGTCAGCAATACCAGCTAACTCAATAACGGCACGAACTGGTCCACCAGCGGCAACCCCAGAACCGGCAGTTGCAGGCTTAAGTAATACTTGTCCTCCACAGAATTCACCAACGATTTCATGTGGAATAGTTGTTCCTGATGTAGGGACTTTAATCATGTTTTTCTTAGCATTTTCGATACCTTTACGGATTGCTTCTGGTACTTCTTGAGCTTTACCTGTAGCAAAACCAACGTGACCATTCTTATCACCAACAACTACTAAAGCAGAGAAACGTAGACGGCGTCCACCTTTAACAACTTTAGTTACGCGGTTAATCGCAACTACGCGATCTTCAATTTCGCCTAATGTTTCTGGATTAATAAATTCCATTAAACAATGTTCCCCTTTCTATTAAAATTCTAAGCCGTTTTCACGAGCAGCTTCAGCTAATGCTTGTACACGTCCGTGATATACATATCCACCACGGTCAAATACTACTGTTTTATGTCCAGCAGCTGTTGCGCGATCGGCAACTAATTTACCAACTGATGCAGCTTGTTCGACTTTTGATCCATTTGATTTAACTTCTTCGTCTTGTGAAGAGGCACTGACTAGCGTCACACCCGCTACGTCATCAATTAATTGAGCGTAGATGTTAGTATTCGAACGGAATACACTTAAGCGTGGGCACTCTGCAGTACCAGAGATTCTATTACGGATACGTAAATGTCTTTTTTTACGTAATTTATTTCTTTCTGGTTTTGAAATCATTTTGTCACCTCTTTAATTTTTTATTTATTATTTACCAGTTTTACCTTCTTTACGGCGAACAAATTCACCAACATAGCGAATTCCTTTACCTTTATACGGCTCTGGTGGACGAACTGCACGAATGTTTGCTGCTAATTCTCCAACTTTTTCTTTGTTGAATCCTTGAACGATGATTTGTGTATTCGAAGGAACTTCAAAATCTACACCTTCGCTAGCTTCGAATTCAACTGGGTGTGATAAACCAACACTCAATGTAAGTTTGTTACCTTGTTTTTGTGCACGATAACCTACACCGATTAATTCTAATTCTTTTTTAAATCCTGTAGACACACCTTCGATCATGTTAGCAATTAATGAACGAGTTGTACCATGGATTGAGCGGTTAGCTTTATTGTCATTTGGACGAGTGAAAGTGATTTCGTTATCCGCGATTTCTAATGAAATTGCTGGCGATAGTTCACGAGTTAATTCGCCTTTTGGGCCTTTAACAGTTGCTGTAGTACCATTTAGTTCTACGGTAACTCCTGATGGAATTACTACAGGTTTTTTACCTATACGACTCACAGTACCGCACCTCCTTATATTTTATAATATTTATCTACAAATTACCAAACGTATGCTAAAATTTCTCCACCGATTTTTTCATTTCTTGCAACTTTATCAGTTACTAAGCCACGAGAAGTTGAGACGATTGCGATTCCTAAGCCATTTAAAACTTTAGGAATATCTTCAGATTTAGCGTAAACACGTAAACCTGGTTTAGAAATACGTTTTAGACCTGTAATAACTTTTTCGTTATTACGTCCGTATTTTAAGTTTAATTTAATTACATTTTGTTTGTTATCTTCAGTTACTTCATAACCTTTAATGAAACCTTCGTTTTTTAAGATTTCAGCAATTGCCACTTTAGTATTAGAAGATGGTGCTGTTACAGATGTATGTTTTTGTGCATTTGCATTACGAATTCTTGTTAGAAAATCTGCAATTGGATCTGTCATTACCATGTGTATTTACCTCCTTAGTTTAAAAGTATTTGAATTACCAGCTTGCTTTCTTAACGCCAGGAATTTGTCCTTTATAAGCAAGTTCACGGAAGCAAATACGGCAAAGTTTGAACTTACGGTAAACTGAATGCGGACGTCCACAACGTTCACAACGTGTGTATTCTCTTACTTTATATTTTGGTGTACGTTGATTTTTTTCTACCATTGATTTTTTAGCCAATACGATTCGCCTCCTTTATTATTTTTTAAACGGCATACCTAACTCTTTAAGTAAGGCATGTGATTCTTCGTCAGTGTTTGCTGTTGTTACGATTACAATATCCATTCCACGAACTTTATCTACGTTATCGTAGTTAATTTCTGGGAAAATTAATTGTTCTTTAACACCTAAAGTGTAGTTTCCACGACCATCAAAGGCTTTGTTTGAGATACCTTGGAAGTCACGTACACGTGGTAATGATACTGTGATCAATTTGTCTAAGAAGTCATACATTCTTTGTCCACGTAAAGTAACTTTAGCTCCAATTGGCATTCCCTCACGAAGACGGAAACCTGCAATTGATTTCTTAGCTTTAGTAATAACTGGTTTTTGTCCAGTTAATAATGTTAATTCTGCAACTGCTTTATCTAAGTTTTTAGCATTTGAAACTGCATCACCAACACCCATGTTAACAACAATTTTATCTATTTTTGGTACTTCCATAACAGAAGAGTAGTTAAATTGTTCAACTAATTTGCTAGTGATTTCGTTATTATATCTTTGTTTTAAACGGCTTTCCATTAAACTTTGTCCTCCTTCCCAAAATGATTAGTTAAGTGTTGTATCTGATTTTTTAGAGAAACGTACTTTTTTACCATCTTCAAAACGGTAACCAACGCGTGTTGCTTCTCCGTTAGAATCTACTAATTTTACGTTTGATACATGAATTGGAGCAGGGAATTCTTCGATTCCACCTGTCGCCATTTGAGTAGGTTTTTGGTGACGTTTATGGATGTTTAATCCTTCAACGATCACTTTATCTTGCTTAGGTAAAGTTTTAAGAACTGTTCCTGTTTCGCCTTTATCTTTACCAGCAATAATTTTTACTGTATCTCCTGATTTAATGCGCATGAATTGTTTCCTCCTTCGTAATTGGATTAAAGAACTTCTGGAGCTAATGATACGATACGCATGAAGTTGTTGTCACGTAATTCACGTGCAACTGGTCCAAAAATACGTGTTCCACGAGGTGTCTTATCATCACGAATAATGACACATGCATTTTCGTCAAATTTTATATAAGACCCATCATTACGGCGAGCTCCTGTTTTTGTGCGTACGATTACTGCTTTTACTACGTCACCTTTTTTGACAACTCCACCTGGTGTTGCATGTTTAACTGTTGCAACAATTACATCACCAATGTTAGCTGTTCTACGACCTGATCCACCTAGTACTTTAATAGTTAATACTTCACGTGCACCAGAGTTGTCGGCAACTTTTAATCGACTTTCTTGTTGAATCATTCCGATGTCCTCCTTCCGATTTCTTCTTTATGTATTAGATAATTACAGCTTCTTCAACGATATCTAATAAACGGAAGCGTTTCGTTTTAGATAATGGACGAGTTTCCATAATGCGGACGATGTCGCCTTCTTTTGCGCTGTTATTTTCATCATGTGCTGTATATTTTTTTGAATATTTAACACGTTTACCGTATTTAGGGTGTACTACACGAGTTTCAACAACAACAGAGATTGTTTTGTCTCCTTTGTCTGAAACGACACGACCACGATAAACTTTACGTTTGTTACGTTCTTCAGTCATTTAACATCTGCCTCCTTTTATTATTTAGTCAGTTCTTGTTCACGTAAGACAGTTTTAATACGAGCGATTGTTTTACGTACTTGACGTAAACGGGCAGTGTTTTCTAATTGTCCTGTTGCTAATTGGAATCGAAGATTGAATAATTCTTTTTTATATTCTTTTTCTTTGTTAACCATATCAGCAGCGGATAATTCTCTAATTTCTTTAATTTGCATTCGATTCACCACCATATTCTTCACGTTTTACGAATTTTGTTTTGATAGGTAATTTGTTTGATGCAAGACGGAAAGCCTCACGAGCTACTTCTTCTGGAACTCCATCGATTTCAAACAAGATTTTACCACGTTTAACTGGAGCTACCCAACCTTCAGGTGCACCTTTACCGGATCCCATACGAACACCGATTGGTTTAGATGTGTATGATTTGTGAGGGAAGATTTTAATCCATACTTTCCCACCACGTTTCATATAACGAGTCATAGCTATACGAGCTGCTTCGATTTGACGGTTTGTGATCCATTTAGATTCAATGGCTCTTAATCCGTATGTTCCGAAGTCGATGTTTTTTCCACCTTTAGCTTCTCCGCGCATTTTACCACGGAATTCACGACGGTGTTTTACACGTTTAGGTACTAACATGATTAATTTCCTCCTCTCTGGTTGTTTTCATTTACTTCAGGAAGGATTTCTCCACGACAAATCCATACTTTAACTCCAAGTTTACCGTATGTAGTGTCTGCTTCTTCCCAAGCGTAGTCGATATCTGAGCGAAGTGTATGTAATGGAACTGTACCTTCACTGTAGTGTTCAGTACGTGCCATATCAGCACCGTTTAAACGACCAGATACTTGTGTTTTAACTCCTTGTGCACCAGCACGCATAACACGTTGGATAGCTTGCTTTTGAGCACGACGGAATGCAACACGGTTTTCTAATTGACGAGCAATATCTTCTGCTACTAATTTTGCGTCTAAGTTTGCTTGTTTAATTTCCACGATATTGATGTGTACTTTTTTACCAGTTAATTTATTTAACTGTGCACGTAGTGCATCAACTTCAGATCCACCTTTACCAATAACCATTCCTGGTTTAGCAGTATGAACTGAAACAATTACACGGTTAGCAGCACGTTCAATTTGAATTGTTGAAATTGAAGCGTCTGAAAGTTTACCGTAGATGTACTCACGAATGCGTAAATCTTCATGTAGGAAGTCGGCATACTTTTTATCAGCATACCATTTAGCATCCCAATCACGGATTACGCCAACACGCATACCTATTGGATGTACTTTTTGACCCATGTATTATGCCTCCTCTTTCTCTGATACCACAATTGTGATGTGGCTTGTTCTTTTATTGATTGGTGAAGCTGATCCTTTAGCACGAGGACGGAAACGTTTCATAGTTGGTCCTTCGTTAACAAAAGCTTCACTTACGAATAAGTTTTCTAAATCTAAATCATAGTTGTGTTCCGCGTTAGCAATAGCTGACATTAACACTTTTTCGACAGCAGGTGATGCTGATCTTGGTGTGAATTTCAGAATAGAAATTGCTTCACCTATGCTTTTTCCTCTAATTAAATCAGTTACTAGACGAACTTTACGAGGGGCAATGCGGATTGTTTTTGCTGTTGCTGTTGCAGATGTAATTTGTTCTGACATCTAATTTCCCTCCTTTATTAACGTCTTCCTGTTTTTTTATCGTCATTTGCATGACCTTTATATGTACGAGTTGGTGCGAATTCGCCCAATTTGTGTCCTACCATATCTTCTTGGATGTATACTGGGACATGTTTACGTCCATCATATACTGCAATTGTTAGCCCAATGAAGTTTGGGAAGATTGTTGAACGACGCGACCATGTTTTAATAACTTGTTTTTTCTGAGCATCTTCTTGAGCTTCTACTTTTTTCATTAAGTGTGCGTCAATAAATGGCCCTTTTTTCAAACTACGACTCACAGTGTAGCCTCCCTTCGGAAATTTAATCTATATACGATTATTTCTTACGTCCACGAACGATTAATTTACTTGATTTTTTCTTAGCATTACGAGTTTTAAGACCAAGAGTCTTTTTACCCCAAGGTGACATTGGACTTGGACGTCCGATTGGAGCGCGTCCTTCACCACCACCGTGTGGGTGATCGTTAGGGTTCATTACAGATCCACGAACAGTTGGACGTTTAGATAACCAACGTTTACGACCTGCTTTACCAATGTTAATTAATTCGTGTTGTTCGTTACCAACAGTTCCGATTGTTGCACGGCAAGTTGATAAGATCATACGAACTTCACCTGAAGCTAAACGTACTAATGTATATTTACCTTCTTGTCCTAATACTTGAGCACTTGTTCCAGCAGAACGAACTAATTGTCCACCTTTACCTGGTTTTAACTCAATATTGTGAATTACAGTACCAACTGGGATATTGATTAATGGTAATGCATTCCCTACTTTGATATCTGCTTCAGCACCTGATTCAATCTTTTGACCTACTTTAAGTCCTTTTGGTGCGATGATATATGTTTTAATTCCATCTTCGTAGTTAATTAATGCGATATTCGCGCTACGGTTTGGATCATATTCGATAGTTTTAACTGTTCCGACAACGTTGTCTTTGTTACGTTTAAAGTCGATAACACGGTAAGCACGTTTGTGTCCACCACCGTTGTGACGAACTGTGATTTTACCTTGGCTATTACGGCCAGCTCTTTGTTTTTTCGATTCTAATAATGATTTTTCAGGAGTTTTTGTTGTAATCTCTGAGAAGTCATAACCAGTCATATTACGACGACCGTTAGTTATCGGTTTGTAGTGTTTAATTGCCACTCGAATTCCCTCCTACTTATCTTATTTTGTGAATTATTCTTCGTCTTCTTCTGTTTCGAATAATTCGATGTTAGCTGAATCAGCTTTTAATGTGATGATTGCTTTTTTGTATTTACGTGTGAATCCTTGGTAACGACCCATACGTTTTGCTTTTCCTTCAACGTTGATAGTATTTACTTTCTCTACTTTAACGCCTTCAAACATAGCTTCAACAGCTTGTTTAATAAGGTTTTTGTTAGCACGACGATCTACTTCAAAAGTGTATTTGTTATCGTCAATGTTATACATAGATTGCTCAGTAATTACTGGACGTAGGATTACTTCTGAAAATTCCATTATGCTAATGCCTCCTCTACTGTTGATAATGCTGCTTGAGTGATTAATACTTTGTCATAGTTAACAACGTCTAATACGTTGATGTTGTTCTCGTCAATAACTTTAACGTTATCGATGTTACGAGCTGATAAGTATGCGTTATCGTTGTTATTTTCTAAAACGATTAATGTTTTAGTGTCTAAGTTTAAGTTAGATAAAATACCTTTAAGGTCTTTTGTTTTTGGTGCATCTAAGCTTAATCCATCAACAACTACAAATTTATCTTCAACAACTTTTTGTGATAATGCTGATAAAATTGCTAAACGACGTACTTTTCTTGGTAATTTGTAACTGTATGAACGAGGTGTCGGACCAAAGACAACTCCTCCCCCAACCCATTGTGGTGAGCGGATAGATCCTTGACGTGCACGACCTGTTCCTTTTTGTCTCCAAGGTTTACGTCCACCACCGCGAACTGCGTTACGGTTTTTAACTGCGTGTGTACCTTGACGTAATGATGCACGTTGCATGATTACTGCATCGAACATAACACTTTCGTTTGGTTCGATACCGAAGATCGATTCGTTTAACTCAACTTCTCCAGCTTGCGATCCGTCTTGTTTAAATAAAGTAACTTTTGTCATTCTCGTTCCTCCCCTCTTAATTAGTTAGATTTAACTGCTTTTTTAATTTGTACTAAAGATTTTTTAGCACCTGGTACATTACCTTTAATTAAGATAACGTTATCTTCAGGATTTACTGCAACGATTTCTAAGTTTTGAATCGTCACTTGTTCACTACCAGTTTGTCCAGGTAATTTTTTACCTTTTAAAACACGTGATGGTGAAGCTGCCATTGCCATCGCACCTGGGCGACGGTGGAAACGAGATCCGTGAGCCATTGGTCCACGAGCTTGGCCGTGACGTTTAATAACCCCTTGGAAACCTTTACCTTTAGATGTTCCTGTTACATCGATGATGTCTCCGACTGCGAATGTTTCTACAGTGATTTCTTGCCCAACTTCATATTCTCCTAGCTCGACATCACGAAATTCGCGAATGAAGCGCTTAGGAGTAGCGTTTGCTTTCGCTACATGACCTTTATGAGGTTTTGTTGCTAATACTTCACGTTTGTCTTGGAAACCTAATTGCACAGATTCATATCCATCTGTTTCATTTGATTTCACTTGTAATACAACGTTTGGTTGAGCTTCCACTACTGTTACAGGGATTAACTCACCATTCTCCGTAAAGAATTGCGTCATTCCTACTTTTGTTCCTAAGATTCCTTTGGTCATGAGTACACCTCCATTTTATTTTTTATTTTATAACTTAATTTCTACGTCTACACCACTTGGTAAATCTAATTTCATTAATGCATCAACTGTTTTAGCAGTTGGGTTAACGATATCGATTAAACGTTTGTGTGTGCGCATCTCAAATTGCTCACGTGAATCTTTATATTTATGCGGTGAACGGATAACTGTATATACCGAACGTTCTGTTGGTAATGGGATTGGCCCTACAGTTTGTGCTCCAGTTCTTTGTGCAGATTCTACGATTTTGTTCGCTGATACATCAAGAGCGCGGTGCTCATAAGCTTTCAGACGAATACGAATTTTTTGGTTTGCCATTGTTTTTCCTCCTCCGTCAAATTTGTTAAATTGACTTGCTCCGCAAGAATTACCGACTACACTGGTCATTGGCAACTCAGCCTAGCGTGTCGCAACCTCTCACTTCATAGCTCGCCCACCTTATAATATAGGGGGCTGTGTTACGTTCAGCAGAAATATATCTACTTATGACACAACGAATATTATAACGAACACAACACTTAGAAGCAAGATTTTTTCGCATTTTTTTAAAAAAAATTCAAAATAATATTTCTTTCTATTATATATACACGTTTTGTGTCTCTATTTAAGCTTTGTAACATTTTAATGGAAAATCCTGGTGGATGGAAGTTTTTTTTATATTTATTTATTATTACTTATTTTTGTATCTTAAATTGTCAAATTAAGTGCAACACAGTTTTATAAAAGATTTCATAAGGTGTTTTCCAATTCAAACATTTTTTGGGACGTGTATTTAATTTCGTTGCCCAACCTTGTATCTCTTCATCAGTTGCA
>NZ_JBGQQZ010000015.1:0-42165 GCF_045528575.1 Ruoffia sp. FAM 24228 | reverse complement strand
CTTTGTGGTTAATGAATAATCGACCTAGGAAATGCTTAGATTACCAAACACCTTTGGAAGTATTTTTACACGAACTCTTATTAATTGAGTAAATAAAAAATTGTCGCATTAATTATTGCAATTCAACATAGAAAAAAGAAGCATGAATAATTCGTAAATTATCCGTGCTTCTTAATATTTCTATTTTTGTGAACTAGAATTGAAATCCTATCAGATATCGAATTTATGGCAGTAAATTCGGTATCTTTTATTTTACTTTAGTTACTGAATACTTGTGTTGAATAGATAATGATGTTGTCTCCATTTTCGTACGTATCAAGTTGAATTGCATGATCTAAATACGAACCATCCATCATGTTTTCATAGTGTCCTGGACTCTTCTTCCAATTATCAAATAATTTTTGAGCAATTTCTTCAGGTGTTGCATTGCGTGAAATGTATGTTTGTTGTAGGTTCTCTCCGACAATCGTTCCACCTTGATCAAAGCCAGGTGCGGTGAAGAATGATAATCCATTCGGTCTTGTATGTGAGAAATGCTCTGTAATTTCTGTTGTTCTATTTACGGCTGCAGTTTGTAAATGATCACCATAATTCAATTGACTCTGACCATTATTTAAGCGTTCTTGATTAACTAAATTATGGAATTCTTGAGTAACTGCATCTAAATTGACATTATTGGAATCAGTTACTGTTGTATCAACGGGAGGTAATTCATCTAATGTAGTTTCAGCTACTTGATCATTTCCTGTTTGATCTGGCGATTGTGTTGTTTCTACTTCTCTCTCCTGAGCTATCGTTGTAGGGATATCACCTTCGGTTTTCGGAGTGTGTCCTGGAATGTTATTTGGATCGTTATAGAATCTTTCTAACCAATAATTGTCGTCATCGTCCCAATCATCGTCGTCCCAGTCATCGTCATCCCAATCATCGTCGTCCCAGTCATCGTCATCCCAATCATCGTCGTCCCAGTCATCGTCATCCCAATCATCGTCGTCACAGTCATCGTCATCCCAATCATCGTCGTCCCAGTAGTCATCAACCCAGTCATCGTCATCCCAATCATCGTCATCCCTGTCATCATCGTCCCAGTCGTCATCATCCCAGTCATCATCATCCCGGTCATCGTCATATGCACCAGCGACGTGAATACCTTGGTTATCTATGAGACCGATTAAGACATCTGAAGTATTGATATGATAATCCGAACTTAGACCATTTAAGTCTAATAATTCATTAACAGTCAATCCTGCAGCGGAAGCAATATTAGGAAGTGTGTCTCCCCATTGAACGACATAAGCAATTGAGCCTGCTTCTTCTTGACGAAGTAACTCCTCTTTTATTTCTTCAGGAGACTTTTCTTGCCAACGATTAATCAATGCATTTAAAGCAGCATTTTGTTCTTTTTGCACTATCGGATGGCTTAATACATTATTTGTTTGAGTTTTTTCTACATTTTCAGTTGCAGAATTAGCCAAAGCACTTTCTAAGATCTCAGTCGAATGACTAAAAGCTAATCCAATGGAAGCAACAACACCAATTGATAATAGAGCCTTTTTAACACTAAAACCTTTTCTTCTTAATAGATATTTCTTGTTTCGCATTTTCGTACCTTCTTTCTTATTTTTGACTTTGCTTTGCCAGTCGATACATAATACGAAAGCTATATCAATTTTAGGGACCTTTTTGGAGGATAATTAGATTAAATCAATAAATATTTGTGCTATGATTTAACCAACTACAGAAAAAGGTCCCTAAATTGTTAAAAAGTTACGTATTATATATTGAGCAGATAGGAGGCATTTCAAATCGAAAAACAAATTGAGCAACTAATTGAAGAACATTACGGCTTCATAATAAAAGTAGTTAGTGAGACTACCAATAGATATGTTAATGTTCAAAATGATGATGCTTTTTCAATTGCTTTGTTAGCTTTTAAGGAAGCCGTTGAAAAATATGACGAGTCAAAAGGATCCTTATTGAATTTTGTAAAAGTGGTTATTCGAAGTCGCGTGATTGATTATCTAAGGAAAGAAAAAAAGAATGAAGAGATGGCATCCTTAGATTCGATGGCAGAATCAGGCGTACAATTTCAAGACGAATCGAGACAAAGTGAAAATGTATTAGCGATTGAAATTGAAGAGTGGAAAAGTACGATTGAAGACTTTGATATTAGTTTGGAGCAGTTAATAGAAGAATCTCCAAAACATAAAGATAGTCGCGAAAGAGCTATTCATATCTCGGAGAAATCAAGTAAACATAAGCCGATAACAATTCCCTTATTTGAAAAGAAGCGTCTCCCTATAAAACTAACCGCAACATATAATAATGTCTCAGTGAAGGTTATAAAAGGAAACAAAGTGTTTATCACATCGACTATTATTATATTTAAAAATGGGTTAGCAAGCTTAATAGATTGGATAAAGAGGGGATAAGATGAGTAAATATGATGTAAAAGAAACGATTGTCATAGAAATCAAAGAAGATTACGTCATCGTCATGGACCCGAGTGGTGAAATTCATCGGTTGAAAAGAAAAGATTCTTTAGCCGTAGGTGATCAAATTTTTTACTTTGATTCTGATCGATATCAAGCGAAAGAAAAAGTTCGTCATGTGAATTTTAGGCCACTAATAAGTCTCGTAGCGGTTGCAGCAGTGTTGTTCTTATTCTTTAATCTTTCTCAAAATATTTTTGGTCCATCAGAACCTGCATATGCAGCCATTTCAATCGGAACTCAAGAAGGTGTTCAAGTTGAACTGAATGATGATTATGAAGTCGTTAGAGTCATCAATCGACTGGGTGAAATGGAGAATGAAAGTATAACTGAAGGAGAAAAACTAAGTGAAATTACGCCTTCACTGGTAAGTCTCATTGATGAATCAGATTCCTTAGATGTACTTATTGCTATCTCAGCCGCCAATGCGGATGATACGAATGCGATTGAGGATCTAGTAATAGATGAGTTAAGGAATGCAATGGCGAATAATAATATTGTCGTCATTAAAGGGTCAATGGAAGATTACGAAAATGCAACTCAACAAGAAGTCTTATTGGGTGATTATCAATTGGCTAATGCAAATATTTCATTGTGGACAGATGAAGAGAGTCGCGTATTATCAGCTAAAGAAAAACGTGACCGCTTATCAGGAAACGCGGAGTATTATAATTTTAACCAAAGTAGTGAACGTTTTAGAGAATTATTAGAAAGTATCTATAATCGCTCAGAAGTTCAAGAACTACAAAGCTTCTTCAAAGGATTAGTTACACCAAAACCAACAGATAATAGTGAATTTAATTCAGATGATGATTGGTTCGAATCGTTTTATGATGAAGATTCGTATAGTACTGATGACAATGTCAATAGTTCAGTGAATTCTTATATAGAAGGTGATGATGACTGGGATGACGATGACTGGGATGATGACGATTGGGACGACGATGATTGGGATGATGACGATTGGGATGATGATTTTGACGATGATGATGATTAATTTTTAAAAAAGGTACCTAAAAACAAATCGACATTCGTATTATTTAATAAGCCGAGCAAACGGTAAAAAAATAAGGGAGAGATAGAAAATGAAGATGAAAAAATTCCTTCTACTCAGTGCATCAATGCTTGCTCTAAGTGGCATTACGCCTGTAGTAAGTATTAATGCGCAAAATAATGATGTTGGTACTGTTGCGATTTCTCAAGAACAAACAAGTGAGTTACAAAATGCTTTTGATGAGGCAGTTTCACTTTATCAATCATACTATCCAAATGCCGAATTAACAGATATTGATATTCACATGCATCAAGAAACAGGGCAGTTTATTACAAGAGTTCTTGGTCGTGGTGAGACAGAAGCATATCAATTAATTAGATATAACGGGGAAAACTTTTTTGCAAGTAAATCTAGAGATGATGACGATGATAATTTAGCTATAAATGTTGATGAGCTGGCTTCCATCGAAGAAATCACTCAATCAGTCATGGATCACACTCAAAATAATAATATCGTTAATTGGAGTTTAGATAGTGATGATGATGATGATATCAGTGATGACGATAAACTAGAGTGGGAGATTACACTCATTGATGGTAATCGGGAAATCGAAGTCGAGATTGATGCCTTAACAGGGGATATTCTTGACCAAGATGATGATGATAGAAATGACATTAATGACGATGTAAATGATGACGATAACGACGATGATGATGATCGCCATTACTACCGTCAATTCTATAATGATTATAGTGGAAGCCGCCCAACAGTTTATGATAATAATTATTACTATGGACGTGATGATGATCGCTACGATGACGATGATAGGGATGACGACGACCGTTATGACGATGACTGGGACGACGATGATAGGGATGACGACGACCGTTATGATGATGACTGGGACGACGATGACTGGGACGACGATGACTGGGACGATGATGACTGGGACGATGACGACTGGGATGACGATGACTGGGACGATGATGACTGGGATGACGATGACTGGGACGACGATGACTGGGATGACGATGACTGGGACGACGATGACTGGGATGATGACGACTGGGATGACGACGATTGAGACGACTAACGAGACGCATCGTTTAAATTAAGACGATTCAAACTAAGTTGAATAATTATTTTTAACAAGAAAAAAACGTAATGAAAGTGGATTTGCTTCCCCTCTTCACTACGTTTTTATTTGTTTATCTTTTGAAGCTAGTCGCAGATCCAAGTTCCATTTTCAACGCGACACGATGCGCCAGTATTATCACCTAATACTTGAAACTGAGGTGTCGTAGGTTTAGTGATATTAATATTTGCTTCTTGTGCTGCTTGCTCTAAAGCTTGTTCAATCAGCTCTTGAGGTTGGGCACCACTAATGAGGTATTTTTTATCAATCACTAAAGCAGGGGCTCCTTGAATACCGTAAGCATTAACAAGCGCTAAGTCATTTAAGACTGCTTGTTTAGTTTCATCATTAGTTGCTTGTTTTTTCCATGAATCAAAGTCGATGGACGTTTCTTTTACTAAGTCATCAATGACATTTTGATCTGCTATATTTAAATTGCGTACAAACAAGCCTTCTTGAAGTTTATCAAAGACTTCCCAGTACATTGAATCGCCACCAATTAAACCTGCAGCTTTAGCTGCAATTAGACCAGGTTGCGAATGAGGGAAGTTGAAGTCAGTCTGTCTCATACCTTCGATATTAAAGCGGTGCTCATCATCGTTTTGATTTGCGGCATCCCAGTGATTTAAAACTTCGGGTTTAACTGCTTCATGACTGCCAAACATTTGCTCAAAGTGTTCTACTTCCCAACCTAGGGCAAATGAACGGTGTTGTATATCTAAATTCTGATATTTATCCATGACTTTTCGCATGCGATTTGCATCGGAAAGCAAAAAGAACAGATAACATCGTGAAAAAATTCGATTTCTAGCATAATAGCCTCCTTTATTCCGTAGTGTTAGTATAGCATCCACACCTATCATTACAATGGATATTTGATTGTGTAAGCGCTAAGCTAAATTATATTTTTTTTGCCAGACTAATTTACGTTCAGGGTGTTCAATATTTGATAAGTATAAGAGGTCACCTTCAATATTAACTGAACGTTTTTGTTTTGATCCTCGATATGCAGGGATAAGGCTTAATTATACAGAAGTAGTCATCACAGCTTTTTCTTCATCCAAACTAAAATGCCCTGAATATGCATGATACCCATGCATTCCCATTGCTTTCTCAACATCCGTTCTATAGTGAGCGACGGCATCTTTAGATAAAGCTTCTTTAGCCATTAATTGAACAGAGAATAAGCCAGTATGATCAAAGACTATAAAACCTTTAGCATCCTCACCTAAAGGGTAATAAATATGGTCATTTTGATCGACTGATTCGAATGATTTAAGTGACCAAGTGGTTCCGATTAATTGTTCTTCTAAGTTTTTCATATTTACCTCCAGATAATTGTAGTTGATAATTATAGAATACTATAGTTGTCTAAGATTGGCTGTATTCATGCTTGCGTACATTTTATTAAAAGTTTTATCGAATTAAAAAAGGGAATTATGTTATAGTAAATTAATTGACATATGAAGAAAAAAGAAGCAAAATATAATTAGTTTTTAACTATCCTGTAAGGAGGATTTAATTATGATAAATATTGGAATTGTGGGTTACGGTAACTTAGGGCGCGGTGTAGAGGCTAACTTAAAGAATGCACCAGACATGAACTTAGTGGGGATTTTCTCTCGTCGTAATCCAGATACTTTAGATACAGAAGCAACAGCATATCACATGGATGATATCTTAAACTTCAAAGATAAGATTGATGTTTTAATTTTATGCGGGGGGTCACGTTCGGATATTCCAGAACAAGGACCCGCTTTGGCAGAACATTTTAACACTGTAGATAGCTATGACAATCATAGTCAGATTCCAAACTATTTTGAAAGTATGGACAGTGTGGCAAAAGCACATAAATATGTGTCAATTATTGCGACGGGATGGGATCCAGGATTGTTTTCTTTAAATCGTTTAATTGGAGAGGCTATCTTACCTAAAGGAGATACATATACTTTCTGGGGTGAAGGCTTGAGCCAAGGGCACGGAGATGCGGTTAGACGTGTTGAAGGGGTTAAAGATGGCGTTCAATATACAATTCCAAATACAGAATTAATTGATCAAATCCATGCAGGAGAAACCGTCGAATATACATCTAAATCCGCTCATAATCGTGATGTTTATGTGGTGTTGGAAGGGGGTGCAGATGCAGAAAAAGTAAAAAATGACATTGTAACGATGCCAGATTACTTTGAAGGGTATCAAACCGAAGTCACTTTCATTACGGAGGAAGAATTACATGCAATTCATGCTGGTTTACCACACGGTGGACGAGTGATTCGCTCAGGAGAAACCTCCCCTGACATGCAGCAAGTCTATGAATTTGGTTTAAATTTAGGCAGTAACCCTGAGTTTACAGCTGCAGTCAATGTGGCATATGCACGTGCCGCTTATAAATTGCATCAAGAAGGGCTTTCTGGAGCTCAGACAGTTTTTGATATTGCACCAAAATATTTATCACCTAAGAGTGCTGCAGATTTACGAAAAGAATTATTATAATGAGAAACCCCCGAAAGAAATGCGGTGACATTCCTTTCGGGGGTTATTGTTATCCTAATTTGATACTAGCATCTTCAAGTGCTTTCTCTGCCACTTCCATGACGATTTTACTATGTGTGAGTTTCTCACGAACAGTATCCATATCATGTTCATTAATGATGCGGTTGAAGGCGATAAATTCCTCATACATACGATGCGGGTGTACTTTTAAATCAATGACTTCTTCCGTGAGTTTGCCAATAATTTTAGTATAACTTTCTAACGTGTTTGTTGGACCATTAATAATGAGCGAGCCATCGGTTCCTTGAATCGTACTTTTAATCGGTGCGCTCGTGTCTTTAGATCCAATACAGACAACTTTTGTTTGATCATATTCCATGACTAATATTCCGGATGTATCAATTTCTCGTTCGATATTGGCATAATATTCAACCCGGTTTGGTTTACCTAATAAGCCAACAACGAGGTGGATGTTATAAATATTAATATCCATTAGCGATCCGCCACCCATTTTTGGGTTAAAAGCCGGCAGAATAGTTCCTTCTTTGAAAGCGTCATAACGTGAAGAATACTGTGAATAATTACATTCAATGATTTTTAAATCACCAACATCATTTAAATCCTCTTTAAGTTGGGCAAAATTAGCAAAGTATTGATTGGTAATTGCTTCAATTAAAACTAAATCTTTCTCTAAAGCGATGGCTTCTAACTCTTCTAATTCTTTTAACGTTAAGGTGAAAGGCTTCTCGCAAATCACATGTTTGCCTGCTTCAAGAGCTTTTTTACTAAATTCATAGTGCAGATGGTTCGGTAAGGCAACGTAGACAGTATCTACATCAGTGCGCTTAAGAATCTCATCTTCATTAGTATAAACCCCATCAATATTATGAGTGACGATTAAATCTTTGTTTTTTTCTATGCTCCGCTCAGAAGATAATAGAGCAGTTAGATTAATTTCTGGAATGTCTTTTACCATTTCTAAGAATTCTTGAACGATTTTTCCAGCGCCAAAGATTGCTAAATTCATAAAACTTCCTCCATTCAATGGTTTAACTTAAGTGTTTTGTTCCTTCTTCAAGTAATTTAATTTGTAGTAAAGTTTGGTCGTCTTTAACAACTTTATCTTGCTTGTTAATAAGTGTTTGATAGACATCTTCATAGAAGCGACTATAGTCGCCCACTTCAGAGATGACTTTTTCTTGATGATAGTGATTGTCATCATCCATATATGTTAATGTGCCGTAATGTTGGGGTAAGTCAACGCCAAAGTCAGGTTCAGTTGGCATATAAAATTGTTTCAAATGCTCTTCCTGACGGTCTTTAGTCTCTTTAATAAATGAGCCTTTTTTACCATAAACAATAAAGCTAGGACGCGGTGTCAAACGGAAGTAACTAGATTTTACGGATACCTTTAATTTGCCGTAGTAAAGGTCTAAATCAAAGTAATCGTTCATTCGACCTTTACCTAATAACTGGCGCACGTCTGAATAAACTTCGTCAGGCTCTCCAAAGTATGAGATAACTTGATCTAAAGTATGGCAAGCATGTCCATACAAAAAGCTGTCAATTCGAGAATACGTACTATTCTCTGGTACTTCGGGTCGGAAGTAATCAAAATGCATCTCAAGTTCTAATAAATCGCCTAACTTATTTGATTCAATCACTTTTTGAACCGTTAAGAAATCTGAATCGTAACGTCTATTTTGATAACTTTGAACAAATAAATTCTTTTCATTAGCGAGCGTGAATAATTCTTGAGCTTGTTCAACTGTTTCAGTGAAAGGTTTCTCGACCAACATATTTTTCCCACGCAATAAACCTTCTTTAGCTAAGGGATAATGACTTGAACTTGGTGTTGTTACTACTACAAGTTGGATTTCTGGGTCATTATAAATATCGTCGATATTCGTTGTATACTGCACTCCTTCAATCGGAGTCCAGTCACTTTTTCCACTGCGAGAATAAATGGTTTTGATTTTTATTTTGTCAGATAATTGGGTTGAAAAAGGCAAATGGTAGCGATTAGTACTTTTACCATTGCCAATGTATGCAATTGTAAGCATGAAAATCCTCCCTTTATATTGTTATTACTAACTATATGCTAAAAATGAGAAAATTAATAGAGATAACTATTCGTAAGATATTATGAATCGAGAAAAAAATAAGGTACAATTTACATAATGAAAACTCTTTTATAAAAAATACATTTAAAAAAAAGGGGTAACGTATGATTAAATGGGGAATTATTGGCGCGGGAAATATTGCACATCGCTTTGCGACGAGTTTAGAACAAGTGAAGGGTGCACGTTTATATGCCGTAGCACGACGGACGATGGAGAAAGCAGAAGCTTTTAGAGCAGAACATCCATGTGATGTCAGTTATGATAATTATCAAACTTTATTAGATGATTCAGAAATTGATGCGGTCTACATTGCTTTACCACACCAATTTCACCTAGAATGGGTTAAGAAATCATTGCGAGCTGGAAAGGCTGTTCTGTGTGAAAAGCCGGCGACGCTGTCACTTCAAGAAATGGAAGAGATTACTGAGACGGTGAAAGAAACGAATGTATTCTTCATGGAAGCAATGAAAAGTCGCTTTGTCCCGGCTTATCGTGAGATTAAAGAGCGCATCGAAAAAGGAGGTATTGGTGAAGTGTTAAGTGTTTCAACGTCTCTGTGCCGTGTATTTACTGAAACGGATGCAAGTTATCACTTTGAGCCTGTTCAAGGGGGCTGTTTACTGGATATGGGAGTGTATAATATTTCATTGATTGAAGATTTCATGACATCACCGGTTCAAGTGAAAGCCGTAGATTATGAAGTGACAGATAATGGGGTTGAAGTCTATGTCGATGCGAAATTAGAATCGAATGGTGTGATTGGACGAGTGGAATCAGCTTTTGACCGTGAAACGGAGACAGTCGCAATTATTACGGGAACGATTGGAGAAATACGTATTCCAAACTTTCATCGACCAGCTTCATACACACTCACTTTAGCTGACAGCAATGAATCACAATTACATGAAGTGCCATATGATCATGATGATTTCTATAGTGAAATCGTTCATGTCGTTGAATGCATTCAAGAACACAAAACAGAAAGTCCGATCATGTCATTAAAGCATTCAGAGAATGTAGCTCAAATCATGGACCAAATTAAAGATGAGATTGTGTTATAATAGAAGGTTGTTATAAAAGATCTAAAGGAGGAATACAAATGAAAAATGGAACTAAACGTGCCGATATTCAAATCGGGACAAAAGTAAAGGTTGTTCAAAAACAAGATCAACGTTCAGGAAAATTGACTGAAGGAGTTGTCAAACGTCTCTTAACTAATTCACCTAATCACCATCACGGAATTAAAGTGATGTTAGAAAGTGGCATTGTAGGTCGAGTTAAAGAAATTATTGAATAATTTTTCAAAGGATGTATAATAGGTGACTTGAAAAAACTGAGAGGAGGAATGTAATGAATCTAACGTTTGATTTATATGAATTAAATACAATAACGATTCTTGTTCGAATTTTACTGGCTGTTCTCATTGGCGGATTAATTGGGATGGAACGTGGGATGAAGAATCACACGGCAGGGCTGCGAACTTATATTCTCGTCTGTCTTGGTTCTACCATGGTCATGATGACAAACCAATACGCTACTGAGAATATTGGGGGAGGAGACCCAACTCGTTTAGGTGCCCAAGTAATAAGTGGGATTGGCTTTTTAGGAGCTGGAACCATTCTTGTTACCAATCGAAATCGAGTGAAAGGCTTAACAACTGCTGCTGGTTTATGGGCGGCTGCCTGTATTGGTCTTGCGATAGGTATTGGCTTCTATGAAGGAGCGATTGCTGGTGGTATTGCCATTTTACTGATTATGACCTTACTTAGACCTTTAAAGAAAGTCATCCAAGGTAAGTCGAGTAAGATTGATTGTTATATTATTGCAGATTCTTTAGATAGCTTTAATCACTTTTTAGAATTTTGTGCGGATTTACGGGTGAATATCATTGATATGCAGATTGAGAGTGAGCATGTCATTGAGAGTGACTACGAAACGGACTCCAATGAAATTGTTTACTTTGTAGCTATCGATTTATATAACCGAATTCAGAAGCAAGACTTTATATTGCGTGTCAAAAACTTAAAAGGGATCAATTATTTTGAAGAATTAGAAGGAGAGTAGTCATACCCTCCTTTTTTTATTTCCAAATTTGTGCGTATTTCTTTTGATACTTGGAGTCATCGACAAAGGTGATAAGTTCAAGTGCTTGAGTTTTAATGACTTCGTCATGCGTTTCGTCATATAAATTGCGCATACCTTGTAAGAAGTCATTACGAATGAGTGTATAATTTTTTTCTTTGTCGCCATCATTGAAACGGTCTATCACGTGTGCTAAGAATAGATTCTTAGCCGCGTCGCTTCCAAGCCCGACTCGCCATAGAGTTTGAATAGTGTGGCGTGCAGTGACAAATTTTTCATCGAAAGTGACTTGCCATAAAGCATCAAAATCTTTTAAAATTCGGTCTTCAGGGTCGCTATAGGCAGCTAAGCGAGATAAATATTGGGCAGCTCGTGATCTTTGATGACCATCTTTATCTGATAATAATTCAATTAAATCATCCCAAACGTCATACGCCCAATCCACCGGTTGTTCTAAAGTCGAATTTAGTTCAATTAAAGCATTATAACGTTCTTCTTTGGTTCCATTTTTAGATAGTTCAAATAAGTCTTGGATTTTTTGATCCATAACGCACCACTTTCTATTGTTTTATTTCTAGCCATTGTTGATAGGCGATATTGAATACTTTTTCTAAAGTTGGTAAATCAATATCATCAAATTGTTTGAAACTAATGCTACTGCTACCAACCTTTACTTTCCCCAGTTGATCTTGATATTTCTTAGCCAAGTATGTCTTATCCTCAACTGCATTCACATACAGACTGAAGTAAGCTTTTTGCCGGGCTAAACCTACCATAAACCATGTTTCATCGGTCTTACCTTTTATTGGGATTTCTCCGTAACCGATGATTTGTTGTTGGGGCCCGCCCAAAAATTTACCTTCCCAAATATTGCGACTATCTCTGCCAAATTGTTTCGTTAACATTTGATCTAATCGAATGATAGTATCTTGATCCTTTTCGTCTAATTCATTTAAATATACATCAAACGTTGTGTCTGTTTTAACTGTCGCCATAATAAGACTTCCTTTTCTTAATCAATATATCATATTATTTATAAAAACACTGCGAAATTAACTTTAACTAAGTTGAATGATTTTGTTGATAGATTGTGTGGTATTAAAATATAGATATAAGAAAAGGAGAGGTTTAAATGGAATTCTATAATGTAAATGACGGAAATAATTTTCCTAAGATTGCTTTAGGGACAGTTGGCCTCAAAGGAGCAAAAGGCGTTCAGTCGATTAAGACAGCACTCAGAAATGGTTATGAGTTAATCGACACATCGACGAATTACAATAATGAAGGGGCTGTTGGGAAAGCCATTCGTGAATTAAATATTCCTAGAGAGCACATTCAAGTCTCATCTAAACTACCAGGAGCTAATCATGAATATGATAAAGCGATTGATGCGATACAAGAATCATTGTATCGGATAGGCATTGATTATTTTGATAAATATTTAATACATTGGCCACTACCAAAACGTGATAATTATGTTGAAGCTTGGCAGGCATTAGTTGATGCTCAGAAATTTGGTTTAATTAAGACCATAGGTGTGTCTAACTTCTTACCAGAACACTTAGACCGTATTATTGAAGCCACTGGTGTGACATCAGTAACGAACCAAATTGAACGCCATCCCTATTTCAATAATTTAGATTTACATCAAGCGAATAAAGATCGAGGGATACTTACGGAAGCATGGAGTCCACTTGGACGTGAGTTAAATGACTTATTAGAGAATAAAGTATTAGCTGAGATTGCTAGAGAACACGACAAATCAATCGCACAAGTAATTATTCGCTGGAATATTCAAACAGGTATCTTAGTCAATGTAAAATCAGGGCAACTGGAACATCAGATTGAGAATATTGATGTTTTTGACTTTGAATTAACCCAAGAAGAGATGGAATTAATTAATCAATTAGACAAAGGAAAAGAAGGTTTAGTTGAAGGGCAAGATCCTAGAGAATACGAAGAGTTTGACTAAGAAAAATAAAAAAATAAGAAGGCGAAAAAGATGAAGTTTTTACAAGGTCTGCATGCAGTTTTGGCTTTAATCATTGAAATTGTTGCTTTAATTAGTTTCGGCTATTTTGGTGCAAGCTTCTTCTCACAAAGGTGGTTACAAATACTTGGAGCTATCGTAACTGTAGGTGTCATCATTATTATTTGGGGAGCCTTTTTCGCACCGAAAGCAACGTACCCACGGCCAATTGCTTGGATGATCATCGGTAAATTCCTTATCTTAATGCTGCCAAGTTATATGTGGTTTCAAAAGGGGAATACTGTGTATGCCGGCAGTTGGTTTGTACTTATTCTTTTTCACCAGTTTTTTCTTTATAACTTTCGAGAAAAATCAATCGTATAAGTATTTAAACTGAGTGAAAAAACTCAGTCTTTTTTTTATAGATATTATTGGCGAATGATGAAAGTATTGCTATACTTATTTGTAAACGCTTAAATAAAAAGGAGACACATATGAAATTACAATTCAAAGCTGCTCTAGCACTCAGTTTACTTAGTTTAATGTATCAACCAGTCACAGTTAGTAACACTCAATATGTCATGGCAGAGGCCGTCGAAACGAGTGTCGAATCGGATGTCGTCACAGCCAATGTGAGCCAGCCTTTTCATTATAACCAACATGCCATACTCGAATTGGATGTCGAAGAGGGAGTACAAATTGAACAAATTGTTGCGGATGTCTCACAATTAGGAGGCTCTAGCCAATTAACCATCTCACCTGAATTATTAAAAGTGACCTTATCAGTCACACATGATGTGGAACCGGGTGACTATTCGATTCCGATTACTTGGTGGGATTCAGAAGAACAAGAATATCAAACTGAAACAACCGTGACGATTCTTCCGAGAGAGAAAGAAGAAGGAGAACTGGATTGGGATGAAGAAATTATTTACTTTATGCTGACAGATCGCTTTAAAGATGGCGATGAGTCCAATAATAATCCATGGAATTTAGCATACGAAGAAGCAGATAATCAACGAGGTGTTTATCAGGGTGGGGATTTTAAAGGGATTACTGAACAGATTGATTATTTAGATGAGTTAGGTATTACGACGATTTGGATATCACCGATTGTATCGAATATCGCTTATGATGTATCTTCAGGGACGAATGATGGGGCATTTTATGGCTACCATGGTTATTGGGCACAAAACTTTGAAGAATTGAATCCGCATTTTGGTACGTTGGAAGAGTTTCATGAATTAATTGATACAGCAGCTGAAAAAGATATAAAAATTATGGTCGATGTTGTCTTAAATCATGCAGGTTATGGCATGCACAGTAAAGATAGTGATGTCGATAATGCGCCCGAAGGCTACCCAACAGAGGAAGATCGAGAAGTGTTTGAGGGGATGTTGCGTGATTCCCCAGGTATGGATTCACTGACTCAAGAATTATCTGGTTTGCCTGACTTTACGACAAAAGAACAAGACGTCTATGAACAACTAGTTGATTGGCAGACAGCTTGGCTAGATTTATCAACCACACCTGCTGGTAACTCGATTTCTAGCTTTAGAGTAGACACAGTGATTCATGTTGATAATAAGGCTTGGCAACACTTTAGAAATGAACTCACAGCAATTGATCCAGACTTCCAATTAATCGGTGAAGTATGGGGAGCAAGTGCAACAAGTCCGAAAGGGTATTTGAATTCCGGAATGATGGATAGTGTCTTAGATTTCGAATTTAAAAACTACGCTAGAGATTTCATTAATGGTGACTTTAGAGGTGTAAACTCTCGTCTAGAACGCCAAAATGGTGCAATGACAAGTGCGAGTCCGACTGGGCAATTTCTAAGTAGTCATGATGAGACCGGTTTTTTATATATGATAAACGGCAATGAAGATAAATATAAAGTGGCAGTCACATTACAAATGACTGCTAAAGGGCAACCAGTCATTTACTACGGGGAAGAATTAGGTCAGACGGGAGCCAATAATTGGCCGGTGTATGACAATCGGTATGATTTAGCATGGGACCAAACGGAAGACAATGATATCTTAACGCACTATAAGAAATTACTTCAATTCCGTCGTGCAAATTCTGAATTGTTAGCTCGTGGTTCTAGAGAAGTTTATGGTCAGTCATTAGAAGATCAATGGACAATCGTGACTAGAGAGCTTGAAGGGGAACAAGTTTATATTATCTTTAACTTATCTGAAGATTCACACACAATAAACTTACCCGTATCATCAGAAGATGCAGCAATAACTGATTATTATAGTGACCTCACCTATACTGCGGAGGCAATTGAATCGGGAGAAGCAAGCATTGAATTGATGATTCCATCAATTTCAGAAGGCGGCACAATGTTGTTAGTAGTAGAAGACGGCGAACTGACTCCAATGACTGAGGAGTGATATTCAGTGACTGTGATGCAAATTTCTTTATACTGAAATAAGTCACACTGTACAAATTATGAAAGGAGTTTGATATGTTTAATTTATTAAAGAGGGTATCTCAATTATGTAAATATTTATTAGTTGTAATCCTCGCTGTATCAACGATGACACCGGGATTAGTCTCGGCATCTGAACAAGTGGAAGGAGATTTTGAAGGAAACTTAGCCCAACAAATTCAAGACTTTTCCCAGGAACTTAGACCCTTAGTATCAGAGGAAGTGGAAGAGAATGCGCTTTACTCACCCTTATCGTATTACTTAGCCTTACTCACCTTAGAACCAGGTTTAACCGGATCAGAAAAAGAACGACTCAGTGAAGTTCTAATTCCAGAGGGGATGGACCGAGATGAGTATGTTGCCTCGATGGCAAGTTTTATAAAGGAAGCGACCGAAGGTGATGAACCAATCTTTGATACGAAAACGTATCTTTTAGGTCGGGAAGATTTAAAATGGAATTCGACTTATTTGGAAGATACAAAAGATTTAGCGACTGAAGCGAGTCGAGTTGATTTTCAAGATTCATCAACCTACGAGTCATTGAATGAAGATATTGCTGAATTAACGGAAGGTCTGATTGATCCGTATTATAGTGAAGCACGTATCGCTGAGATGACATCCAATGATTATTTACAAATAGTCATGATGAATTTACTGTATTTCAAGAGCAATTGGTTAAATGTGTTTAACGAAGAATTAAATACAGACGAAACTTTTTACGGTCGCGATGATGAAACAGTTGTTCCAATGATGCATTTGGAAGAAAGTATTCCTTACTTAGAAGGAGACGGCTTCCAAGCTATCTTACTTCCGTATCGTAACCAAGCTAACTTATTAATCGTCATTCCTGATGAAGCGGCAGATGATGAAAGCATGTGGGAAGCGTATCAATCGGTATTAGAACAAGAGGAAGAAATTAATAACAAGACAATCGCTTTAACTTTACCGAAATTTGAAAGCAGTGGTTCCTTTGATTTAACGAACTCGTTAGATGCTTTCGACTTAAGTAATTTTAAAGAAGACTTGGGTGAGACCGACTTTTTCACTACTCAAGAAGAAACTGCTTTGAGTCAAATTCTTCAACGCATTGAACTTGTTCTGGATGAAGAAGGAACAAGTGCAGCGGCAGTCACAGAAATAAATATTGAAACAACGATGGCGCCGGTTGAAGAAGAACCGATTGAATTAAAAGTGGACCGCCCCTTTGCTTACGGGATCATCTATAAAGATATTCCTTTATTTGAAGGATTGATCCATAATATTTCTGAATAAATATACTTAATAAATAAATGAATTAGTCATGCAATTTTCAATGTTTTTTTCTGAGTAGACTGCTATAATAATCTTGTTGTCTATAGAAAGGAAATAACAGATGAAAATGAAAAACAAACTAAATATAATTTTGTGGATGATGTGTGCATTATTAATGACACAAATCACTTTACCTGTAATTCAAGCTGAAGAGGCTTCGAGTTCAGACTTATCTGAATCAGAAGCTACAGAAGAAAAAGATGAATCTGAAGAGAGCGACATTTATGATTATGAAGCGATGGAAAATTTAGATATGGAGCCGCTTGCGTATTCTGAATATGAATCTTTAGAGGATATTGTGTATGAATTATTAGCCAAATATGGTTTAGATGCGTCACAAATTGGTTTAGCTTATACAAATTTACAAACGGATGATGCGTATTATTTAAATGAAGATGAGCAATTTATTGTCGCAAGTATGTATAAAGTACCGATGGTTGCGATGTTTATTGACTTAATTAACCAAGGCTACTTAACTTGGGATTCAGAATTACCATATAGTGAAGAATATTACCAAGATGGGGCAGGCGAGATTACCGCAAATCCTAAACAAGCCTATTACCGTTTAGATGATCTGGCATATCAAGCTATTGTTTACTCTGATAATACAGCTTCGCTCATTCTTTATTATTATTACGTAAATAACTTTGGAAGTTTCCGAACAGGACTTTTAGACTTTGTTGATTTTTATGAAGTACCAGAAGTTTATTACTATGATAATTACGGTTCAGCTTACATGATGAACTTGTCTCTACAAAAGATTGCGACTGACGATACTTACGCTCATGTTCGTGATTTAATGATGCAGACATCACCAAAACAATTATTTTCATTATTTGTTAATGACATGGCGACAAAGTATGGTCGTTATGAGAACATGTTAAATGATAGTGGTATTTTCTATCAAGACGATGAACCGATTTATTCTTTAGTTGTTATGGTAAGTGATGATTTATATGCAGATATGTTCATTGCGGAATTAAATCTACGTGTCAATGAATGGACACTCGCCCAAACAGAAGCATCAGAAAGTTAATCTCACAAACAAATAAAAACACCCGTGAAAGAGGCAGTGACATTCGTCCTCAGTTACGGGTGTATTTTTGGATTTTATAAACCAGTATGTCTTAACCATTGATCTGCGATAAAGGCATGACCTAGACTTGTCGGGTGAACCCCATCAGCACCAGTTATTGTCTCATAACCTAAGTTTTCTCCAGCTTGATTTAAGGCGTCGTCTAACTTCACTAACGTTGCGCCGTATTCTTCGGCTAAGTCTGCAATTACTTCTTTCATTATATCGACATAGGGACGCCAATCTAAGCGGTCCTCAGGGTATGGTAATACATAAGGTTCGACTAAAATAATTTGAACCTCTCGTTCAGTCAATGTCTTTAATAAATATCGATAATTCTCTTTATATTGTTCGAGAATTGTTTCTGTATAGGGAATACCAGCAGACAAACGGTGCCATATATCATTAATTCCAATTTGAATCGTTACTATATCTGGATTTAAATCAAGGCAGTCCACTTGCCAACGAGTGAATAAATCGGTCAATTTATCACCACCAACCCCTTGATTTAAGATATTTAATTGAAGGGGAATATATTGACGATATAACTGTCCGGCAATCATATTGACATAACCTTGCCCTAAATTCGCACCGAAGTATTCACCACGCCCAGCATCCGTAATGCTATCACCGATAAACAGTAGCGTATTTTTATGTTGTAATTGTACCATTTGTTTAACCTCCTAATAGAATTGTTAAGTATGTATTCAATTATTATTATATGATACTTGGAAGTGATTCACTAGTAATGTGAATAAACTGGTTTTTATATCAATTAGCTTGAAAATTGGTTATGATGTAAGAAATTCAATGTGGAGGTCGACTAATGATTCAAGGTATATTTTATTCATTATTTGCGGGAATCTTAATTGCTTTACAAAGTATCTTTAATACGAATATTAGCGCTAAGACGGGTTCTTGGACAATGACAACCGTTGTTCACGGAGTTGGATTTTTAGCAGGTTTGTTAATTGTTATGTTTGTTCGAGACGGTAGTGTGGAAGAGTTACTTTCAGTAAACAAGATGTATTACTTAAGTGGTATCTTTGGTGTATTAATTGTATACGTTGCTGCACAGGGAATGATGAGTTTAGGGCCCGTTTATTCCTTCATGATATTAATGGTTGCACAGTTGTTAATTGCGCTCATCATTAATACGAATGGTTGGTTTAACGTAGAAATGATTGAATTAACATCCGGCAAAGTCTTTGGTATGATAATAATGATTATCGGTATCGTTATTTTTCAAAGAGGCTAGCTTTAAAGGCAAATAAAATATCAAAAGGGGTAAAGTAGAATATGACATATTACTTTCAAGAACATCAATGGGAACCATATGTATACAACAGATTAAACCAGTTAATTGACCAATTTAAAACAAGTGAATCATCAAATTTTAAAACGAAACCCTATGTTGTTTTTGACTTTGATAATACAAGTATTATTGGCGATGTAGAAGATAATTTAATGATCTACATGCTAGATCACTTATTATATAAAATGACTCCCGAAGAGTTTGAACAAATAATTATCACTGACATATTTGATATGGATACTAACTTAGATGAGGCACTTGAACACACTACCCCAAGAAAGTTAGCGATAGATATTATTCAAAGCTACACTTGGCTGTGGGAGCACTACATTAATAAAGATAAGGGCGAACGACTTAGCTTAGAAGCTATCAAAGAAACTGGTCAATACAAAGCTTTCCAAGCAAAACTTCGCTACTATTATGTCAATGTGAATGGTAAATTTACTCGTCAAGCAGGCAAACCTTGGCTCACTTATTGGTTTAAAGGCTACACTCCTGAAGAGTTAGCAATCTTAACAAAAGATATGCTAAAAGAAGCAACGAATAAAAAAGCTGAGAAACATATTTATTCAACACCTAAAGAGTTTTTAGGTAAAGCAGGTCAAATCAGTAGTGAATTCCAAAGTGGTTTGATCTATCCAGAAGAATTAATTGCTTTATATGAAGCCTTTCAAGCGAATGGTATTGTGACTTATGTCGTGAGTGCGAGTCCGGTTGATGTTGTCAGAACAGCAGCAAGTGAATATCAATTCAAAGTGCCAAAAGAGCAAGTCATTGGAATGAATTATGATTTAGACGCTGAAGGTAAGATCAAAGCTTATATGACTGCTGGGGCGCCGATTACGAAAAAAAACGGTAAGACAGAGGCGATAATGAATTTAATTGCTCCTAAGCATGAGAACCGCCAACCTATCGCTTTATTTGGTGACAGCATGGGGGATTATCATATGATGACAGAATTAAAAGATGTATCGTTAAATGTAATCTTTAATTGTTTAAATCAAGATAAGACTAAAGACTTGAAACAGATTGCAAAGAAGCAGTATCAAAGTGATGATGCGAATTTTGTAGTCCAAGGGCGAGATGAGAATGCAGTTCGTCTGATCCCGAATACTAAGACATTAGCTCTTGGTCAAACTGAATTAGAATACTAAATTGAGTAGATAATTAGATTAAGTCTTTGAATTATTTTATAATAATTAACATAGGAGGCGTTATAAATGAAGAAAGTTGCAGTAATTTTAGCTAATGGTTTCGAAGAAGTTGAGGCAGTTGCACCGATAGATATTTTACGCCGAGCGAAATTTGAAGTTGATATTTATGGATTAACAGAAGAAGTAACGGGAGCGCATAATATTATTATTAAAGCGGATCACATTCTGGAAGAGCCTATAAAAGGTTATAATTTAATTATGCTACCAGGTGGGATGCCAGGGGCGAAAAATCTACGTGACAATGAACTTGTTATCAAGTCTCTTCAACAAGCCAATCAAGACCAACAACAGATTGCAGCAATTTGTGCGGCACCCATTGTATTAGAAAAGGCAAATCTCTTAGACGGTAAGAAATTTACCCACTTCCCAGGATTTGAAGATCAACTGACAAGTGGTTTTGATCAAAAAGAAGCTGTCGTAATTGTAGATGGCAATATTGTCACGGCACGTGGTGCGGGGGTAGCCCTTGAATTTGGTTATACTTTAGTTGATTTACTTGGCGGTGACGGTGAAGCGATACGTCAAGATATGCAATATAATTATTTATTTAGCTAAACAATAGATAGTAGGTTTAAAGCTGTAAGAATTGTTCAAAGCAATTCCTACAGCTTTTTCTAAATATCAGACCATATGCTGATGCCCGCAATTATTAGCATTGATATATTAGAAACAAATAAACCGATGGAGGTAACAATGGCAAGGAAAACGAACAGACAGGCGAAATCTTTTGGTACGGGAAAATTAGTCTTAACGTTATTTGCACTTATAATTATCATTGGAATAAGTATGTTAGCTTTTATTTTTATTACCGAAGATGCCAAAACTAATTACCAACCATACTATATAATGGCTCAAGTTAATGAAAACTATTTAATTGAAAATCAATCCCAGATTGTAGAGGATATAGAAGCAACGGATGTTGACCTACAACAATTAGGGCACGTCTTTATCCCTGAAGAGCCTGCGAATTATATTGATATTCAACATGTTGGACAGCATAATGTACCATATTTAAACCAAAATGATCCAAGATGGGCGGACAAACATTATGGTACGGATGGTTCACAAACAATTTGGGAAAATGGCTGTGCTGTGGTTGTCTTAGCAATGATAGATAGTTACTTTACTAACACAAAAGTCAGACCTGAAGAAATTACACGTTGGGCTGGAGACGAATACTATATGACAAATCAAGGAACGTCTTGGTCTATTTATTCAGCTTTTGGACAAGATTTTGGTTATGAAGTTGTGGATGTAGGTAATGATTTCTACTCAGCGGTGAATCTATTAGACAATGGTTACTTAGTTGTCGTATCAGTTGGACCAGGCACATTTACTCAAGGTGGCCATGTGATGTTAATGCGAGGTTATCAAGATGGATTAGTCTATCTGAATGATCCGAATGATGCACCAGACAAAATGTTTAGTATTCAAGGGATTGAAGCACAGACAATGATAGATGATGCGCTAAATTATTGGGCAATTGCCCCAGTTTAGTGAGTTTAGACATAACTTTAAGGAGGGATATGCATGATTCACGTATTATTTGTATGTTTAGGAAATATTTGCCGTTCACCGATGGCAGAAGCGGTCTTTAGAAAGATGATTCAAGAAGAAGGACTGACTGACAAAGTTACAGTAGACTCTGCCGGAACGAGTTCGTGGGAAGAAGGGAATGCCACACACTCGGGTACTCGAAGACGATTAGCTCAAGAAGGTATTTCAGTTGGTGGTATGTACTCACGACCACTAAACAAAGATGATACAAAACAAGCGACTTACATTATCGGTATGGACGAAAGTAATATGCAGAACATCCAAAAATTTACAAATGGCCAAGCAAAAGGGCAAACGAAGAAGTTACTTTCTTTTATTGGCAGTGATGAAGATATTGCAGACCCTTACTATACAGGGAATTTTGAGACAACCTATACTCAGGTTTATGCAGGATGTCAGGCCTTATTAGAGGAAATCAAACAAGAACTTGAATGAATTCAATAGAATGGTATTAATTCACCATGTTATTTGGTATATTTAGATGAGAATGATTAGAATAGAGGTAACGTATGAGTCGAGATTTTATGAAAAATTACAAGCGAATTGTGATTAAGATAGGAACAAATTCAATTATGCTTGAGGGAAACCAAATTGATTATAAGAAGTTGGATCGATTGGCATTTGTATGTTCAACATTAATCCAAGAAGGAAAAGAAGTTATTATTGTGACTTCGGGAGCTGTCGGAGTAGGGGCAAGTCATTTGAATTTAACTGAATATCCCCAAACGATTGAGGAACAACAAGCTTTGGCTGCCATTGGACAAAGTATTCTAATGGGGCACTATAGTCGTTTCTTCCAATATTACAACCGAGACACAGCTCAAATTCTACTGACTCGTGATGTTGTGACGTTTGAAACCTCATACTACAACGTTAAGCGAACAATGAATACATTGTTGAAGCAGAAAATTGTTCCAATCATTAACGAGAATGATGCGATTGCTGATGATGAGTTAAATCATCAAACAAAATTTGGTGATAACGACACACTTTCTGCGATCGTTGCAGGTGTCAGTGAAGCGGATTTACTCATTATAATGAGTGACGTGAATGGTTTATACGATTCAAATCCAAAAGAGAATCCAGATGCTACATTAATCGAACACGTTGCGGAAATTACTGATGAAATTGAGTTAATGGCAAGTGGTAAAGGTTCAGCCTTTGCGACAGGTGGTATGGCTACGAAACTTAAAGCAGCCAAAAAAATACTCAATCAAAACCAAGCCATGATTATAAAAAGTGGTGAAGATCCGGTATCTATCTTTAGAATACTGGAAGGAGATGTTATTGGTACTTTATTTAAGTAATACATAGAATAAGGAGAATTAATAATGACTGAACAATGGGATGCTAAATTAATTGAATTAGGTAAAAATGCAAAAGCAGCAGCAAAAACCTTGCGCCATGTTACAGAAGCAGAAAAGAATGAAGCTCTTTTAAAAATGGCAGACGCAGTAGTTGCGAATCAAGAAGCAATTATTACTGCAAATCAAAAAGACCTTGAACTCGGAAAAGAAAAAGGACTTACAGATGCTTTGCTAGAAAGATTGACACTGACAGAAAAACGAGTGGAAGCAATGGCGAATGGCCTTCGTCAAATGGCAGCGTTACCCGATCCAACCTTAGTGACTGAGAAACAATGGATAAACCGAGATGGTTTAAAAATTTCTCAAAAACGTGTTCCATTAGGTGTTATTGGTATCATTTACGAATCTCGTCCAAACGTTACGGTGGATGCGACTGGTTTATGTATTAAAGCTGGTAACGCGGTTATCTTAAGAGGTGGGAAAGAAGCCTTAGAGAGTAATCAAGCAATTGTCAACGTTCTTCAAGAAGCTTTAGAAGAAACTAAACTTTCAACAGAGTCTGTTCAACTTATTACGAACCCTTCACGTGAATTAGCGAGTCAATTCATGCGATTAAACGACTATGTAAATTGTTTAATACCTCGTGGTGGCGCAGGCTTAATCAATGCTGTCATGCGACAAGCGACTGTACCAGTGATTGAAACGGGTGTAGGGAACTGTCATCTTTATATTCATGAAACAGCTGATATTGAAAAAGCACGCAACATTTTAATTAATGGTAAGACGCAAAGAAATTCTGTATGTAATGCCTTGGAATCATTAGTGATTGACGAAGCAATAGCTAAGACAGCTTTACCGGAATTTGTTGAAGCTTTAAAAGAATATCAAGTTGAAGTTCGTGGAGATGAGAAAGCGAGAGCGATTGTTTCAACAATTGGAGCAGCAACGGAAGAAGATTATGCTACAGAGTTCCTTGATAGCATTATCGCAGTCAAAGTTGCAACGGATTATGATGAAGCCATCCAACATATTGAAACATACTCTACAGGGCATTCAGACGCTGTGATTACTGAAGATTACTCAACAGCTCAAGCTTTCTTAAAGGATATTGATTCCGCTGTTGTCTATGTCAATGCATCAACTCGATTTACAGACGGCGAAGTCTTTGGTTTTGGTGGCGAGATGGGGATTAGTACCCAAAAACTACACGCGAGAGGACCAATGGGCCTTGAAGCATTAACAAGCTATAAATACACAGTCGAAGGAAATGGGCAAGTTAGAGCATAAAAATTGAAACAGATGTAAGATGGGATAATGACGCGATCATTATCCCATTTTTATATCCACAACACTGATATTACTTGAATAATTGTTGTCTACGCATTATACTATACATATGAAAGTAAATTCATATGAAAGGTGGCTTTTATTATGAAATATCAACTCGTTGGCATTCGTAATCAAGATCACGCTAATAAATTATTTAATCAAATTAAGCAATTACCAAATAAAGAACAAATACATCTGAATGAAGAAGAACTAGAAATTGAAGTTGAAGATATTACTTGCTATGAGAACTTACAAAGATTACTCAGCTATGAAAAAGTAGGCTTAAAGTCACTTGATTATCATGAGCTTGAACATCATCATTCACAAGAACATAATCATAGCCATGACCATAGTCATGATGTAGACTTTACTAGTGGCAGTCAAGCGGTACGCAATATGATGCTTGTCTTTGGTATTAATATTGTCTTTAGTTTACTAGAAGCAATCTTTGGCTTCATATTTAATAGTGCATCTATATTAGCAGATGCTGTGCATGACTTTGGAGATGCCTTATCTATCGGGCTCGCTTGGCTTTTCCAAAAAATTTCTTTAAAAGGCTCAGACTCGACTTTTTCTTATGGGTATAAACGTTACTCGCTTTTAGGGGCTCTGATCACAAGTGTTGTCCTGATGATAGGGTCGGCAGTGATGCTCATTCACTCCGGTGAAAAACTATTGAATCCAGAACCAGTAAATTATCAAGGGATGCTCTTATTGGCGATTTTTGCAATTGCTGCGAACGGGGTTTCTGCTTGGATTATTAGTAAAGGTTCATCGCACAATGAATCAATCTTGTCGCTTCATTTACTTGAAGATGTCTTAGGATGGGTTGGAGTATTAATCGTGAGTGTGGTGTTACATTTTACCGACTGGTACTTTTTAGACCCGCTACTATCAATTGGAATTGCGCTCTTTATACTCTATAAGACCATTCCAGAATTTATGAAAGTGGTGAGACTGTTCCTACAAGCTGTGCCAGATAATATTGATAGTAAAAAACTACGGGAAGAAATTCAAAACATCGATAATATCAATGGCTTATCGCACTTCCATCTATGGTCTTTAGACGGGGAAGCGCATATGATGTCTATGACAATTAGTACAACATCTGATTCAGTCCCAACGCATGAACAAATTAAAAATGAAGTGCGTCATATTCTGTCAGAGAGTGACATCGCCCATTCAAATATCGAAATTGTTTATGATCCATATAATATTTTAAATAGTAAGTAAAAAATGAACCTGATTTTGACTGGGCAAGCCTAGCCATCATTCAGGTTCATTTTTTGTATTAATTATTTTTCAAAGTAGTTTAAGTATAGATTATTTAGAGCTTTTTTAAGGTCTTTACTTGGAATAGCGAAGAACATACTAATCTCAGAAGCACCTTGGTTAATCATACGTAAACTAATATTACTATCTGTAAAGGCAGCTGTTGCTTTGTTCGCAATACCAATCGTATCACGCATTCCTTCACCAACAATCGCAATAACGGCTAAGTCTCTCTCAACATGAATCCATTCTGGTTCGAATTGTTGTTTAATATCTTCAAGCAGTTCTTCAAGTTTATTATTATGTTCAAATTGATTTGCGCGCATAACCACTGAGATATCATCAATTCCCGTTGGAATATGTTCAACGTTTATATCATGGTCTTCAAAAATTTGTAATAGACGACGCGTATAACCAACTTCTCGGTTAAGTAAGTAGCGTTTAATAGTGACAGAGATAAATCCTTCGTCTCCACTCACTCCAATCACTGGATATTTATTAACCTCCCCGCGGTCGACAACAATTTTAGTCCCTACAATTTCGGGGGCATTAGTATTTTTAATTTGAATTGGGATGCGAACTTCATATAAAGGTGTTAGAGCTTCATCATGGAAAATACCAAAACCAGAGTAAGCAAGCTCTCGCATTTCTCGGTAAGTAATTTCATTAATCGCATGTGGATTATCAACGATACCAGGATGAGCTGAGTAAATATGTGATTGATCCGTATAGTTCTCATAAATCTCTGCTTCGACCCCACGAGCAATAATCGCACCTGTAATATCTGACCCTCCACGTGAGAAAGTGACGATATCACCTTTTTTTGATACTCCGAAGAACCCAGGAATCACAAGAACTTTATCACTGTCTTTATTTGCAGCGATTTTGCCATACGATTCTTTAAGAAGTTGGGCATTACCGGGTTCATCGGTTACAAAGATTCCCATAGCTTCTGGTGATTTATATTCTGCTTCTAAACCGATTTTGTTAAAGTATTGGCTGATTAGTTGGGCATTAAAGTCTTCACCACATGATTTTAAGGCATCGAGTAATCGTTCTGAATTCGTAATCGTTTGAAGTAAATCATGTAATTGTGCTTGGAATTCTTTAACAATCGCTACATCAATATCAAGATCTTCAGCGATTTGTTGGTATCTATCTATGATTTGATTTTCGATACTTGTCGTCGATATGCCGATCGAATGATTCGTATGAAGGGCAATGAGTAAGTCGGTTATTTTAATATCCGAATCATTACGTTTACCTGGGGCGCTGACGACGACAAAGCGAATGTTTGAATCATTTCTAATAATATTTGCTACTTTTTTAATTTGAGTTGCGGAACTTAAAGAACTTCCGCCGAACTTTGCAACTTTCATGTATTATTACTCCTCTTTTTTTAATCTGATTATAATAATACATTATTTATTGGCAAATTCATACCACCTGTTGTAAAATATGCATGAGGGAAATTTTAATGTATCTCTAATATAAATTAAGGAGAATTTAAATATGAAGATTGCAATCTTAGGTATGGGGACAGTTGGAAGTGGAGTAATAAAGGTAATTCAAGAGAATCAAATGGAAATCCAACAGTTCACCAATGAACCGATTGAAATTTCACATGTGTTTGCTAAAGCGATTAATAACCAGCATAATGCGGATTTTCAAAATGTGACAGTTACAGAGAATATCGATGATATATTGAATAGTGATGTAGAATTAGTTGTTGAAGTGATGGGTGGGATTGATTTTACCTTCAGTCTTCACCAAAAATTCTTATCACATGGGATACATGTTGTCAGTGCTAATAAAGATATGTTGGCAGTTCATATAAAAGAATTAGCTAAAATTGGCGATGAAAATAAAGCGCAATTAGGTTATGAAGCCAGCTGTGCCGGTGGAATTCCAATTATTAATGCGTTAACGTATGGTTTACAAGCGAATAAGATAAATCGCGTGATGGGGATTTTAAACGGAACGACAAATTATATTCTAACAAAGATGACACAAGACGCTTGGTCTTACGATAAAGCATTAAAAGATGCCCAAGAAAAAGGCTATGCTGAAAAGGATCCAACCAATGATGTGGAAGGTTTGGATGCAAGACGTAAGATTGCCTTACTATCTCGTATCGCTTACAAACTAAACTTAAATGTTGAAGATATTCCAGTTAGAGGGATCAGTCAAGTGAGCGTACAAGATTTAGAATACGTCCAAGCTGCCGGGCTGACTATGAAATTATTAGGTAAGAGTGAATATCACGGTGACAAAGTTCAAATCAGTGTTGAACCTGTATTACTACCAAATAATCATCAACTTGCAACAGTAAATAACGCAGCAAACGCGGTTTATGTCAACGGAAATGCTTTTGGTGAAACAATGTTCTACGGACCAGGTGCAGGAAGTTTAGAGACAGCTTCAGCCGTAGTTTCAGATGTGATGAATATTGCTAAGTTTGGCTTTGTAGGAAACTTAATTGTTGAAGAAGATGCAAATATCGACATAGCTGGAGAAGCAGCGTCATACTTTATTCGCTTTGCAAAAGGGCAAACAGAAGTTCAATTAGACGCAAATTATAAAGTTGTAGCTGAAGAAGAGGAATTAGTTATCCTTACTGAAGATATGAGTGCGAATGCTTTAGAACAATTAGAAAATAGTCATCAAGTTGAGGCAGTATACGTAGTAATTAAAGATTAGAATTGGAAGTGGATAGTGTGAACAATGTATCATTAAAGATACCAGCAACAAGTGCCAATCTTGGGCTCGGCTTCGATACAATGGGAGTGGCAGTGAATAAATATTTATCTATTAAAGCAACTGAGAGTGACAAATGGGAATTTGAATTTCTTGATGAAGAATTACGTGATTTACCTAATGGAGAAGCGAATTTCGTCGCTAGTACAGCCATTGATATTGCTAAGAAATACAATAAGGTGATACCTGATTTATTTATTGAAATGTCGAGTGAAATTCCACTCACACATGGATTGGGAAGTTCATCGAGTGCTATTGTGGCTGGAATCGAGTTAGCAGATCATTATTGTCAACTAGGATTATCAACGTATGATAAGATTTTACTCGCCTCTAAGATTGAAGGGCATCCAGATAATGTTGGACCATGTATCACTGGAGGAGCTTTCGTAGGATATTATCAAGACGGTTACTTAGCTTATCATCAATTAAACTTAGATAAGATTAGTTTGATCCTTTCAATACCTCCTTATGAGATTTCAACGAAAGTGGCCCGCGAAGCGATTCCAGATTCGTACGAAAAAGGGGCAGCCATCGAACAAAACGCTCTAAATAATGTCATGTTACTTTCAATGGTTAAAAAAGACTACAAAACAATGGGTGAGTTGATGATGCAAGATAAATTTCATGAACCATATCGCCAACCATTAATTGCAGAGTTTCCTGAGATTAAAGAAATTGCGGTGAAGAATGGGGCTTATGCTACTGTCATAAGTGGCGCAGGGCCAACCGTTTTAACACTTTGTCCAGAAGATAAAGTTGAGGGAATATTAAAAGAACTGCAACAAGTATCGACATGTAAACACGAAAGTGTTGAAGTGCATTATAATTAAGCATAAAAGGAGTCCACTTTAAAGATATTCATCTTATAAGTTGGCTCCTTTAGACTTTATAACACATATAAAAAAGGCCGTTGAGCAACGCTCAACGGCCTTTTAATTTTTGCTTACTAATTATTCAGCAATTTTCTTTTGGTATTTATCAGCTAAGCCTGTAGAACGGAAGATCCATTTTACAATCTCGACGATAATTACAATACTGAATGCAAAAGCAATAGAAATTGCCCATTCAGTAGGCCCAGGGATAGTTACCGAGAAGTATGTGTTAATTCCAGGAATTAAGATTACTCCAAGTAATAAAGCACCAGAAAGAATGAAGGCACCGTTTAAGTATTTGTTATCAAACGGATTTCCACTGAATAATGAGCCAAAGATTGATTTAACGTTATATGAGTGGAATAGTTGGATAAATCCAAGTGTAATGAATGCCATTGTTTCAGCAGTTTGATGTTCTACTTTTAGAACGTATTCACCAATATAGTAAACAGCTAAAGTAAGGAAGCCTTCAAGTACACCTTGGTAAGCAATACTTGGTAATACACCGAATGATAAGAAACTATCTTTCTTAGTACGAGGTGCTTGTTTCATCGCTTGAGGTTCAGCTTTCTCCATACCTAAAGCAATAGCAGGGAACACGTCAGTTACTAAGTTAATCCATAAGATATGAACTGGTTCTAAGATTGTCCATCCGAATAAAGTTGCAACGAATAAAGTTAAAACCTCACCTAAGTTAGCTGAAAGTAAGAATTGAACAGCTTTTTGGATGTTAGAGAATACTTTACGTCCTTCTTCAACAGCCACAACGATTGTTTCGAAGTTATCATCAGCAAGAACCATGTCTGAAGCACCTTTAGCAACTTCAGTACCAGTGATACCCATACCAACACCAATGTTTGCTTGTTTAAGAGATGGTGCATCATTAACCCCGTCACCTGTCATTGAGATAGTACGTTCATTTGCTTGCCATGCTTTAATAATACGAACTTTATGTTCAGGTGATACACGAGCATATACAGAGAAGTTAGTTACATCTTTCGCTAATTCGTCATCAGTCATATTATCTAATTCAGCACCAGTACGAACATGCTCTTCGTTGTTAGGTTCGTTAGGATCTAAGATTGATAAACGTTCAGCGATTGCTTGTGCTGTAATGGCGTGGTCACCAGTAATCATAACTGTACGGATTCCTGCTTCACGAGCACGGCGGATAGCTGCACCAGCTTCAGTACGCTCAGGATCAATCATACCAATAAGTCCAGCAAAGATTAAATCTTGCTCAACAGTTTCAGTACTCATTGTATCTGGAACTGTGTCGACAATCTTATAAGCACCAGCTAATACACGTAGTGCTTCACGAGCCATGTTTTCGTTCTCTTTAAGTATATGATCAATATTTTCTTGAGTAATATCTGTAACTTGACCATTGTTATCAATTTTAGTTGCACGTTGGATTAATTGATCTGGAGCACCTTTAACAGCTATAAAATAACGACCGTCTTCCATTTTGTGGATTGTTGACATTAATTTACGGTCTGAATCGAACGGTACTTCGTTTACACGAGGTTCAGAGCTTACTGCATTTTTAACATCGAAGCCTTGCTCAATCGCATATTTGATCATAGCCGTTTCAGTAGGGTCACCAATTAGTTCACCTTTACCATCGATTTCAGTATCGTTAGCGAATGTAATTGAACGTAATAAAGGATTAGTATGAGCAATCTCTTCTGATGCATTATGAAGCTCGCCATCATAGAATACTTTTTCAATCGTCATTTTATTAACTGTTAATGTACCAGTTTTATCCGATGCAATAACTTCTGTACTACCTAAAGTTTCAACAGCAGGTAATGTACGAACTAACGCATTACGATTTGCCATTGATTTTGTACCTTGCGAAAGGATAATTGTTGAAATCGCAGGTAAACCTTCTGGAATAGCAGCAACTGCTAATGAGATAGAAACTAATAACATATGAGTAATTTCAAAGTCTTGGAATGTAATTCCGACGATGAATGTTAATACTGCAATAACAATGATTGCGATTGTTAAGTTTTTACCTAATTGCTCTTGGTCACGTTGTAATGGTGTTAATTGGCCTTCAGTGTTTGCTAACATGTTAGCAATATGACCAACCTCAGTATCCATACCAGTACCAGTAACGATACCTAAACCACGACCATAAGTTACGTTTGTACTTGAGAAGGCCATGTTTTCACGGTCACCGATACCGACGTTTTCTTCATCGATTGTGTCAGTACTTTTAACAACTGGAACTGACTCACCAGTTAATGAAGCTTCTTCAATTTGTAATGAGTTTGCTTCAATTAAACGTACATCGGCAGGAACAACGTCCCCAGCTTCTAATGTAATAATGTCCCCAGGTACTAATTCAGTACTTTTAACTGAGTTCATTGAACCGTCACGGCGTACATGAGCTTCAGGAGAAGCCATGCTTCTTAGGGATTCAATAGCATTTTCTGCTTGCTGTTCTTGGAAAACTCCCATAATTGCATTTAAAATAACAACGATTAAAATAATGATTGAGTCGGCAATACCTTCACCTTCAGCAATCCCAACAAAACCTGCAACGACAGCTGCTACTAATAATACTATGATCATAAAGTCTTTAAACTGATCTAAGAATTTTTGTAGAAGTGTTCGATTTTCTTCTGCTTGAATTTCGTTCGCACCGTATTTTTCAATACGCGCTTGTGCCTCAGAAGAGCTCAAACCTTGTGAAACGTTACTGTCAAGTTTAGAGACAATTGAATCTGTCGATTCACGATAGGCAACAAAATCTTTCATTAACAATATTCCTCCTATTTCTTTTGTTATAAGTTAGTTTACTTGAAAAAGAGACTTATACCAACTATAAAGCGGATGCGATACAGGTGGCATAAGTCTCACTATTTAAGTACAGTACCAGTAGCTTAATTACTACTTATCGATGTTGATACTGACGAGGACAATTCCCCTAGTTACTCCCTTATGAACAATTATTATCACTATTATAAAAGATTACAAAAAAATATCAAACTAAAACAACAATGGTTATGAATTTTTTTCTAATAATGTTTGCTTTTTTATTAAATTAGCGCTTTTTTCTACAATATCATTCAAATAAGTGCTATTATAAATTCGATATATGATATATGATATGTGATTTTAAAAAAATATATAATTTTTGGAGGTAAGTAGATGAGTAGTAATAGAGAGCCCAAGACAAGACGTGAAGCGAGAAGAAGTAGAAAGAAAGAGCGTAAGCGTGGCGGTGGGTTACGGATGTTCTTTGGTATCCTTTTAATTTTAGTAGCAGTTGGATTGCTAGCCTTAGATCCAATTAAAAACTACATAATTGAACAAGGAAGTACTCAAAACGCGGTTGGTAATTTAACACGTGAACAAATTGAGACAAACCAAAGTGTAGACGTAACATATGATTGGGGAGATATTAATACCTTAAATGCTCGAGAAGTTTTAGCAAGTGGTGTGAATCCAAGTGATTTACCTACGATTGGTGGAATCGCAATGCCTGAATTAGGAATGAACTTACCAATTTATAAAGGTGTATCAAATGAAGGTATGTTCTATGGTGCAGGGACGCTCTATCCTGATCAAGAGATGGGAGTATCCAACTATTCATTAGCAAGTCACCACTCAATTAATGATGGATTGTTATTTGAACCTTTAATGCGTGCTGAAATTGGTCAAACAATTTACTTAACTGACTTAGAGAATATTTATGTTTATCAAGTAGATTATATAGATACTGTTCCAGCAACTGCAGTAGAAGTTACTTATCCTACTGAAGAAGGCCGTGTAACATTAATTACTTGTGATACGGGCTTAATAGACCGTGTTGTAGTTCAAGGTGCGCTTGTTGATACCGTTAGTGTTGATGATGCTTCGCCAGACATGTTACAAGCGTTTGATATCGCACAAACAATTACAAGTTAAGTATAATATAGTCGAACCGCATTTACTTTTTGAGTAGATGCGGTTCTTTTTTTAACCGGCATGATTATTTATGAATAATTAATGAATTAACTGAGAAAGATTGCCTTTAAATTATGATATTTTTTGTACTTTAACCTATATAAAAGTGCTTTATGGTAAACTTAATATATAGTTATTACAAATTTATTTAGGAGGTAAGAAAGATGAAGAAGATGAAGTATATAACAGCTTTATTTATGATTATGTCTTCTTTTGTGGGTCTGTTCGTAGGCTTACAACCCGTCAATGCACAGGAGAATGCGGTCACATCAGTCACTGTAGATGCTCAAGTGTACTTAGCAATGTATGGCGGTGAGCCGACGGAACAAACTCAAATCAGTTATGACATAATTCAAACTGATCCAGATACAGGTGAAGGGACACTCGTTTATAGTTATCGTTCTAATGAACCAAATACTGAACCATTGATGTTAACACCAGGTAATTATAAATTCAGATTGTATGATGCCGGTAATTTTCAACGTGACGGACAAGAATTAATTCCAGCACGCGTAGAACAAACCCATCCAACAACAACTGATCAAGATGTTCTAAAAGAATTAAGCCAAACTGGTGATCTAATACCATGGGGTGATGGTACTGTAGTATTAGATGTACCATTCGAGATAGAATTAGGAGATAACTTATTAAATGAAGCAACTAACCAATATGAGGCGGAATTAGTTGTCACGATAGCGGATCAGCAATCGATTGCAACACTTCCAGAGAATCCAGATGAACCGGACACACCAGGTGAAGAAGTACCTGAAGAAACGGGTATATTAATGGTACAAGTTATTGGTAGTGATGGCTCATTAGTAGCGAACACTGTGCTTAGTGTAAATGGTGAAGAGTTTACAACAAATGCGCAAGGTCTCCTTCAAGTTGACAATGTTCCAGCTGGAGAGGTCCAAGTAGAAGTACTTTCTGTACCCGAAGATTATTCTATTGAAGGTATCACGATGCCAGCTGAACCAATTACGGTAGTGAGTCAAGAAATGACGAACGTTAAAATATCTGTTGAACGCATTCCAGAAACTCCAGAAGCAAACACAGTAACTTTAACTGTTCTGGATGAAGAATCAGTGCCAGTTTCTAATGTTTCGATGACATTGAATGAACGTGAAATTTATACAGATGTTAACGGTCAAGCGGTATTCTCAGAAGTACCCGTAGGAGAAGCAACTTATACAATTAATAGTGTTCCTGAAGGATATAGCCTAGAACAAACGACAGGAACAGTTGTTGTTGATCCAACCACTCCCACTGAAGCAACGATTACTTTATCAGCAGATGTCAATACAAATAACATTGAATTTGTGGTAACAAATGAAGCTTTTGGACCCATTAATGGAGTGGAAATTCAAATCGCTGACAGTGTTTATACTACAACTGAAACAGGCCGAGTGGAAACTGAAGCCTTACCAGTTGGCGGTTACTCATATGATGTAATTTCAGCTCCAGAAGGATTTGAAATACCTGTAACAGGAAGTGTAAACGTAGTTGAATCTGCACCTACTGAAGAAGCAATTGCCTTACCAACATCAGTAGCTTATGGTTCATTATTAGTTAATGTTGTTGATGATGTACAGCAACCAATTATTGGTGCAGAACTTACATTAGGTGAGCAAACTGCAGTCACAGATGGTAGCGGGCAAGTCGTATTTGAAGATTTAGAAGCAAATCACTCTTACGAATACTCTGTTACGGCTTTACCAGAAGGTTATGTCTTAGATGGAGAAGCTGAAGTAAGAACGATTACAATTAATCCAGACCAACAAGTTGAAGATACACTGGTCATTGCGCAAGCAGAACAGGTTGGTAGTGCTGTATTTACAGTGGCTGATGAAGCTAGCCAACCCGTTGAAAATGTTGAAATTCAATTAGGGAATGAAACTGCCACAACAAACCCAAGTGGTGTAGCTGAACTTACTGACATTGGACCGGGTACTTATAACTATACGGTGACAAATTTACCAGAACAATATGAAACACCGGCGGAAGGTCAACTAGCAATTGTTGCCAATGAAGAAGCAACACAAGAAATTAATCTAAGTGAAGTTGAGCAATTTGGGAAAGTGACATTTAGTGTCGTGGATCAAAATAACGAACCAGTTGATGGCGCTAAAATCACACTGAATAATAATACTTATCCATCAAATTCAAACGGACAAGTGATTATCGAAGGATTAAATGCAGACCAAACATACAACTATACTTTAGCAAGCTTACCAGAAAATTATACTGGTCAAGTATCTGGGACAGTGATAATTGAAGCGGATAATAATATCGAAGAGACTGTTACTGTAGAAAGAGAACTTGCACCCGGACAATTAACGATTACAGTCATGGATCAAAGTGACCAAGCTGTGTCTGGTGCCCAAGTACAGTTAAATGAAGATCAAACAGAAACAACCAATGCCGAGGGTCAAGTTGTATTTGATGAACTGGTAGAAGGTACGTACGAATATATTATTAATGAATTACCAGAAAATTATGAACATAATATCGCTTCTCAAAGTGTTTATATCGCTGAAGGAGCAACAGAAGCTCGAACTCTACAAGTTCAACATAATGTCCAACCGGGAACAGTCATCTTTAATGTAACTGATCAAGATAATTCTCCAGTAGAAGGAGTGGTTATTTCAATCAATGACACAACGATTACAACGAATACAGAAGGAACGGCAACGATTTCGGATATTGAACCCAATACGTACACTTATTCAATCACAGAATTACCAGAAGGATATATTGGTAATGCAAGTGGAGAAGTGACAGTCAATGAATCAGAAATAACAACTGCAGCGATTAGCGTTGAAAGAGAAATTGAATTATCAACGGCTGATATTAAAGTAGTCGATCAAAACGGGGATGCTGTTGAAGGTGCTAGTCTTGCTTTTGGTGGCTTAACTGGAACAACGAACGCTGAAGGTATCGCTCATTTCGAAAGTCTAGAGCCTGGTCGTTATAATTATTCTGTAACAAGTACGCCCGATGGTTACTATAATAATTCAGAAGAACAAGCGACTGAAATTGAAGAAGGATCGGCTTTTGAAGCAGAGATAAGGATCGAAAAATTAACAGAGACTGGTTCAGTCACAATTCAAATTAGAGATAATAATAATCAACCTGTCGCAGGCGTTGAGATTAGAATCGATCACGAAACGTATACAACAGATAATAATGGAGAAGTGACAGTAGATAACTTAGAAGTTGGTTCATACCCATATGAAATTATCAATGTACCCGAAGGTTTTGAAATCGAAGAATTAACGGGTGAATTTGGGATTGTAGCGAATGAAACAATTACCGTTAGCCCAAGAGCCACTGCTCAAGAATCTTCAAGTTCTGAGGAGTCAAGCTCACAAGAATCAAGCTCTGAATCAACAAGCTCACAAGAATCAAATAGCGAGTCTTCTAGTCAGTCACAATCATCAAGTGTGATTGTTGATGAGTCGCAAAGCTTAACACCTGCTGAGCAAGCAAGTATTGATGAAGAAGCTTCACAAGCGACAAGACAATTTATTGATGCTGAAACAGGTATAGAAGTTTGGGTAAACCCACAAGACGCAATGAAAGTTTCAACCATTCACGTGGATACTTTAGATAGTGCAGCAACTTTAGAAAATGCAGATGCGGATATTTACACAATTACTTTATTGGATGAGAATAACGAAGCAGTTCAATTAACTCGAATTGCCGAGATTAAGATTCCAACACGTCCTGTTAATTCGCAATTACGAGTGGTTCGTGTAAACGATAGCAACAATTCAAACTTAACATTTGCATTACATAACCAAAGAATTACCTTTAGAACTCAACAATTAGGTACATTCGGTATTGTGTATAATGCAGAACAAGCGTCTATCTCACAAGAAGAATCTGTGGAAGTGACAGTCGAATCAAGTGTAGAAGAGAATGATGATGACTTACCAAATACCGGTGAAACGTCAACAAAAGGAATTTTATTCTTAGGCGTTTTAGTATTACTAAGTGGGGCATATTTAGTCTTTACTCGTAATAAATCAACAAATAAGCATTAAAGTGTAGACGAACATCATATATTTTGGTAGAATAATTGCGGTTTAGGAGACAGTTAACCCTTGAAAGAGAGTAGATAACTTATCTCTATACAGCAAGCTGGGATGTTGAGAGCCAGTCAGAGATACCTATCGAAGCGCACTTTCATCGTACAACTAGATACTCTAGTTCGGAGGAAACTTCGTTATCAATACAAGAGCATGAATGTTAGTGATTCATGGAACTAGAGTGGTACCGCGTATAAGTTAACGCCTCTAGAGAGACATTTAATTATGTCTTTCTTGAGGTGTTTTATTTTGAGTTTTATTATAGGAGGAATATAAACAATGGATATCAAACAAATATATGTAGATGCTTTAACACCAATTGTTGGTGAGCATTTAAGCAAAGAAGAAATTACCAAATTAATTGAAGTACCAAATAATACCGAACATGGGGATTTAGCTTTCCCTGCTTTCGCATTAGCTAGAGTATTCCGTAAAGCGCCTCAACAAATTGCGAGTGATATCGCTGAGCAAATAAGTATGGATAACTTCGAGAGCGTTGAAGCTGTAGGTCCTTATATTAATGTCTTTCTTAAACGTGAAAATGTCGCTAACGAACTGGTTACACAAGTTCTAAATGAAGGCGAAGACTATGGAGATTTAAATATTGGTCACGGCGAAGCAATGACGATTGATATGTCATCACCTAATATTGCTAAACCAATGTCTATGGGACACTTAAGATCAACAGTTATCGGTAATTCAATCGCTAACTTAGCTGAGAAAACGGGTTACAACCCAATTCGTATTAACCACTTAGGTGACTGGGGTACTCAATTTGGTAAATTAATCGTTGCTTACGAAAAATGGGGCGATGAAGAACAAGTGAGAAAAGATCCTATCAATGAACTTGTTAAACTATATGTTGAGTTCCATGAAAGAGCAGAAGAAAATCCAGAATTAGATGACGAAGCCAGAGCGGTATTCAAACGATTAGAAGATGGCGATCAAGAAATGATCGAACTTTGGACTTGGTTCAAAGACGAATCATTAAAAGAATTCCAAAAAGTATATGATATGTTAAATATCGAATTCGACTCATACAATGGGGAAGCCTTCTATAATGATAAAATGCAAGCTGTTATCGAAGAATTAGAAAGTAAAAACATAACTAAAATTGACCAAGGTGCAACCATCGTTGACCTTGAAGAAGAAAACTTACCACCTGCCTTAATTAAAAAATCAGATGGTGCCACACTTTACGTGACGCGTGACTTAGCAGCAGCCATCTACCGTTACAACACTTATAACTTTGCTAAAAATGTTTATGTAGTTGGGAATGAACAAAGTGTTCACTTTAAACAACTAAAAGCTGTTTTAGACAAATTAGGTTATGAATGGTATAAAGATATGACTCACGTACCATTTGGTTTAATTACTTTAAACGGTAAGAAACTATCAACACGTAAAGGTAAAATTGTCTTACTAGAACAAGTATTGAATGATGCGATCACTTTAGCAACTGAACAAATCAATGAGAAAAATCCTGATTTAGCGAATAAAGAAGAAGTGGCTCATCAAGTCGGTGTTGGAGCGGTAGTATTCCACGATCTTAAAACAGACCGTATGAATAACTTTGACTTTAACTTAAAAGATATTGTTCAATTTGAAGGAGAAACAGGTCCTTATGTACAATATACTTACGCACGTTCAATGAGTATGATTCGTAAATACGACAAAGAAATTTCAAAAGACACAACTGTAAATCTTAACGATGCATACAGTTGGGAAGTTATTAAGAAAATCGCTGACTACTCACGTATCGTAGAAAATGCCATTGAACGCTTTGAACCTTCTTTAGTTGCTAAATATGTTATCCAATTAGCTCAACAATTCAATAAATACTATGCAAATGTGCGTATCTTAAACGATGATGACCAATTAGAATCACGTATGGCTTTAGTTAAAGCTGTTACGATTGTGATTAAAGACGCATTAAATCTCTTAGGTGTTGAAGCACCTGAAGAAATGTAATATAGAAAAGTAATAGACCTGACTTAGCCAAAACTAAGTCAGGTCTATTTTTGTTAAAAGATACTTTGTATAAGAAACATATAAATAACGGTTCCAACTAAAATACTTAAGATTGTATTTCGTTTCCAATAATGAATAATGACAATAGATAGAGAAGCAATCACTTCAGGGATAGCATAAGGATAAGTGAGGACAGGTGTATTTCTCAACGCGAATACAATAATCAAGCCCATGGCAGCAGTGGGTAATACAGAACCTAAATAAATAATTGCCTTAGGTGGTTGAGAACCGGCCGGAAAAATAATAAAAGTTATAAAACGGGTCAGCATCGTAAGACCCGCAATTATAGCAAATGTAATCCAAAGTTGGGTTTGTGTCATTGACGAGCCACCCCATTCTTATTAAAGCGGTATAAGAAGAAGCCAACGATAAATACCATCGCAGGAATCATAAAATTGTTTGCACCAAATAGTACTAAGCAAAGCAAACCAGATAAGATTCCAACAAGGGCAGGAACTTTACTAGAACTATTTAACCATTGATCAACAAAGATAGTAATAAATAGTGCAGTTAGAACAAAATCAATCCCTTCAAGATTAATTGTAATCATACTTCCTAAGAGGACGCCAATAACGGTTCCAGAAACCCAATACATTTGATTGAGTAAAGTAATGAAGAAATACACCCAATCTCGACTGAGATTTTCAGGAACATCAATAGAAACAAGCACCGAGAAAGTCTCATCAGTTAAACCAAAGATGGTATAGTATTTTTTTGAATCTAATTTACTAAACTTTGTAAGCATTGCAATACCGTAAAAGATATGTCTAGCACCTACCATCAACGTAAGTATTATTGCATTAATTGGATTAAAAGATGCTAAAAATACATCAATGGCAGCATATTGAATTGCACCTGAGTAAATAATCACACTCATTAAAATAGCAAATAATGGCGAGAAACCTTGACTCACAGCCAATAATCCAAAGGGTATCCCTAAAAAGATATAGCCCGCCATAATTGGGATAGTATGGGGGAACGCAAATTTAAATGCTTCTTTCATTAAAGTCCTCCTAAATTAAAAAAATTAGATATAGTCTAATTATTTTCTCATAAATAGTCAAATTAGTAAACATAATCATAAGATTTATCAATAAACAAACATTTTGATACAATAATAAGACAAGAACAAAATTCAAAGGAGGAGCATGGTTGCAGGAGAAAAATTCAACACTAAAAAAAATATCGATGGCAGGACTCACTGTTGCGGGAGGAATTCTATTAGCAACTAAACTGTTTCCTAAGTATAAAAATCAATCCCTATCAAGTTGGCTAATTGAACGAGGTCTATTTGTTTACGGAATGAAAGAAGAGCAGCGAAAGCTATTCGAACATCAAAACCGCATTGATGATTTCATCAAATGGAATACCAAACCACAAATTAAACCAGATATCATGGTAGGGCATAAAGTAGAAGAAAGCTATCATGGGCCCATGCAAGTTTTTTCATGGAATAAGAAAAAGGAAAAGCAACCCATAATATTTTACTTACATGGTGGTGGCTATGCCTTTCCGCCTTATCCAACTCACTACTTCTTCTTACGTTCAGTAGTGAAGAAGACGAATGCTCAAGTAATATTCCCACAATATTTAAAAACACCGAAATACTCTTATAAAGAGTCTGTTCCATATGTCTTAACATTATACAAGCAAATGCTTAAAGAGAATGTGAATGACAATCCAATTATCTTGATGGGGGATTCTTCTGGCGGAGGTATGGCTTTAGGTCTGGCAGATGCATTAAGGGAAGAAGGTATCCAGCAACCGGATGAAATCATCGCCTTATCACCGTGGCTAGATATTGCCAACGAGAATCCAGAAATTCCAGATTTAGAGCCATTGGATCCGATGATCAGTCAAATTGGCTTGAATTTAGCAAGTGAATATTGGGTAGGAAAAGAGGGGCGTATCGATGATCCACTCGTGAGTCCAATGCTTATTAGTGGTCGTGATTTAGCACGTATTACGTTATTTGTTGGGACGCATGAAGTTTTTTATCCAGATATCCTTCAATTTGCGAACCGTTTAAAAGAAGATAATATTGAACACGATTTATATATTGCTGAGAAGATGAATCATATCTATCCCGTGTACCCGACGCCAGAAGGCGAAGAAGCACGACAAATCATTAGCGCTATCATTAATAAAACTCTAGAAAAATAAGAAGGTCAGCATTAGTTGGAAAGGTTTACAACGTTTTTGGAAGTAAATCTACGCCAATTGTAAAATTAAGCTAGACAACTAAAACAGCCATTTGTGGTACACTCAACTTGTAATTCCGACCAAAGAATACAAAGGAGTGACCACAAATGACCTACACCCATCTTACCACGGATGAACTGGTGA
>NZ_JBGQQZ010000014.1:0-43514 GCF_045528575.1 Ruoffia sp. FAM 24228 | reverse complement strand
CACCTTTTCCTTGAAACGCCGATAAAGCGTCCGCATGGAACAGTCAATGGGTTTTTCTTTACGCCCGATAATGACATCGGGTGTCCAGCCCTGTGAGACTTTTTCTTTAATGTAGACTTGTTGGTCTGCAGGAAGGACACACTTACATCTACCACACCGTTGTTTGTTTTTCTTATATTGTTGGTAATACTCAATGGCGGTATGGCCCTCTTTTAAGAAGTTGATGACGTTATAAATAGGTGTTCTAGAACGTTTTAAACGACTGGCAATGGTCGAGACCGGAATATGTTGGTGGTAATATGATTCTATCATCACCAGTTCATCCGTGGTAAGATGGGTGTAGGTCATTTGTGGTCACTCCTTTGTATTCTTTGGTCGGAATTACAAGTTGAGTGTACCACAAATGGCTGTTTTAGTTGTCTAGCTTAATTTTACAATCGGCGTTATAATAAGTTTCGACGATTCTTTGAGTCGCTTCAACTGTATCTTCATATGTTCCAAAGGCAGTCAGTCGCATAAAGCCTTCACCATTAGCCCCATAGCCAGAACCTGGTGTGATGACAACTTGACTTTCCTGTAGTAATTCATCGAAATATTCCCAAGAAGATAAGTCTCTCGGTGATTTCAACCAAATATATGGCGCATTTACCCCACCATAATGTTCAATTTTTGCATCATTGAAAGCATCAACCATATGCTGAGCATTACGTTGATAATATACAATATTATCCTTCAACTCTTTTTTAACTTCCGGTTCGAAAGTCGCTAATGCCGCGCGTTGAATGATATATGAGGTACCGTTAAATTTCGTTGGTTGGCGACGCGTCCACATGGCATTCAATGATTGACCTTCAATCACAAGTTCTTTAGGTATGACAGTATAACCTATACGCATACCCGTGAAGCCCGCTGTCTTAGAAAAGCTACGCATTTCAATCGCACATTGCTTAGCCCCTTCACATTCATAGATGGAATGCGGGATATGATCATCTTGTATAAAGGATTCATAAGCCCCATCAAAAATTATGACACTTTCATGCTCAATCGCATAGTCAACCCATTCTTGCAGTTGATCCTTCGTCATAGCGACACCCGTGGGATTATTCGGTGAACAAATATATATCACATCTGGCTGCTCGCCTTCATCAAAATCTGGCACCGCTTGAAAGTGATTATCGACCGTCATCGGAATCGTTATTAATTCAGACCAACTTTGACTCATATCATCATAATGTCCTAAGCGTCCCGCCATAACATTACTATCAATATAAGTTGGATACGCCGGATCACCAATGGCAATCTTAGCTTCCAGACTAAATAACTCTTGAATGGCTCCTGCATCTGTCTTTGAACCATCTGATATAAATAAGTCATCTTCTGATAAATCAATATTCAATGTTTGATAACTATGCTCTATAATCGCTTGCTTAAGAAATGGATAGCCAGTACTTGGCCCATAGCCTTTGAAAGTTTCAGAATTCAATTGTTCTTGACCTGCTTGAGTCATTGCTTCATCCACTCCCCTTGGTAAAGGTTGAGTGACATCACCAATAGACAATTTGATAACTTCTGAGTCAGGATTGCCTTCTTTGAATGCTGAAACTTTCTCAGCAATATGATTAAATAAGTAATTCCCAGGTAAGCGATTAAAATTCGGATTTATTTTCATAAAACTGCTCCTTTATCCTATCTCTTACGACTTTCTTTTACTCATCCATTCTTGTTGATGACCTCTGGAAATGCGCATAATGTTCTCATATAAATCGGCTAACTCACCTTTTAAAGAATCAACTTCTAAGTAACTTTGTACTTTCTCGATAACGACCGCTTCACGGCCACTATCTAAGATTTCCATATTGTTCTCTAATTTAATTTCAGCTACTTCTTCAACCGTTTTCGTTCGTTCTTCAAATAAATTTACCAATTCGCGATCAATTCGGTCGATGGTTGCTCTTTGTTTTTCTAACATATTATTCCTCCTATGATAATTGACTTAAAAATACGCTTCCTAATGTATATCCTACCAATACCGCACTTGCGGCACTCCATAATAATAAGTAAAAACCATATAATAAAGCATCTTTAGCTGTGGTCCAACCAGATCCAATTGAGATAGCAATATAAGGCATTGCAGGTGGTGTCATGTATGCAAGTGACGCCATGAATCCAATTAAACTCGCAACTACAGCCACGTTAATTGGTAAATCTACTTGTGAACCTGCAATTGTTATAACAATAGTAGTAACAACCGACACAGTTACTAAGTTTGATGAGAAGTTTGTTTGGAAGCCTGCCCAAAGAATGAAAACTAATACCATTAATAATGGTGACAAGCCAACTAACAATGGTGTTAAGAATGATTCGATTAATGTAATCACACCCATATCAGGATTTGATAAGAAACTACCTAAAGTGAGTGTCGCGGCTACGATGAGTAAACTCGGCCAGAACACACCTTTAGAAATTCCCTCTTGTAACTTAACTAAGGGCTTCCCATCTACGTGAACTACTGCTAAAGCTAAAGAACCGATCATTGGTGGAAAGGCAATTCCCGCTGATTTTAGGAAGGCTGCCACTCCAGGTAAGATAAAGCCTAATACTTCTGGTAATAACCATAAAGCAACTACTCCACTAAAGATCGAAACGACTGCTTTTTCCTTTTTATCCGCTTTTGGTAAATCTGATAATGAAGCAATCTCACCCAGTTTTACGTTAGATAAATCCATTCGCCAAATCCACTTTAGAGAGACTAAAAGAATTAAGAAAATTGTTAAGCCTGCTGGCACTGCGAAACTCATATATTGACCATTCGTAATCGCCGTTCCGTAGGCCGTTTCATATAGCCCCATCGCAGTAATTGCGAACACGTGGTTAATAGGCGTCATCGCTGTTCCAATAGCTATTGAAGCATATAAGGCGACTAATAATTTCGAAGCTTGCTTATCCCCTTTTTCTAATCCGAATTGGGTCATAACCTCTTCATAGATTGGAAAGGCAATCATAAATAAGATCGTTGGTGAAACGAACGTACTGATTAATAACATCACCGATAGAAAAGCAAAAACAAATCTCCAAGGACTCACTTGAGCCCAAGCACTATTAATTGCCCATGCCGAAACACGCTTTAAAAATGATGTTTGTTCTAAGGCATGTGTCACTAAGAACGTAAAGAATAAAAAGACAAACGTTGTATTACCAAATGACTGCTGGAAAATTTGTCCATAAGTGACTTCAGGTAGAAAACCTAAACAAATTAAACATAAAATACTTGGCCAATCAATGGCAACAAACAGCCACAATACCAAGCTACTAGCAAAAATAGCTAGAACTGAAAAAGTAACGGTTGGAATATTGAATAAACCAATTTGCATCGTTGAATTCAAAACAGCTAGAGCTAATATAAGTAAACTAATGACGATTGAGATAATCTCACTAGTTTTAAATCCTTTTGAAATAGAATTTGACATTGTTTACACTCCCCTTTTTTATAACTTTTCAACAAAAAAACTGCTTAGCATAAACTAAGCAGTTCTCGAAACTGGCCATTTTAGGAGGTCCGCTTAATTTATACTCTAAGCGGCCAAGACACAACAATATCAAGCCTCCATAGATATGAACTTTCGTTATACGTTCATACTAGGTGGTATGAACGCTATCTAAAGTAGCTAAAATACATTGATTTTAATGTATGGGATGATTGTTGCATGTTCCTAACCTCATTTCTCTGTTTCAAACAGTATACCTGACTACTCACACGAAATCAACATCAAATTCTAATAATATTTTAATTTATATTGTTTTCATTATTTATTCTATGAAGCTACTCCCACTGGAACTTCATCAGGCACTTCAATACTTTCATTAAAGTTTTTGTCAGTGACATTATAATTAAATTCTACTTGCAATGACTCTGGCATGTCCGGATCAGGTTCAGATGCTGAAGCTTCTTCGAGTGTTTGAACATCCGAATCAACCATCACTTGAATCGCTGTAATAAAATAATCTTCATCCATTTCGACGGTAATTGTATAATTTAATCCATCAGCCAAAGCAATAGCTTGACCTTCATAATTTTCAATTTGATTACTAATCTCAACACCCGAATCCACTGTTTCTTGAGTCACAGTCATTCCTAACTCTTCTAAGGCTTCAAAGAATTCAATCCATTCTTCTTCTGTTTCGAAAGAGTTAATTGTGACAGTGTAGCCATTATCATTCTCTTCTACCGTCGTTTTCTCACTTAATAACTGATGCACCCTAGACGGAATATAATAACTACGAATTGATCCTTCGATGACTGATACAAGCATTTGATATTGAGTAGTAATTTGTTCCGCTGGCATACCGAGTACCGTAGTAAGGTCAGCAGTGACCCATTCACTTTCACCCTCTTTAGTAGAATCTTCTTCAAATGTGTACATTGTTTCATCGATGATATAATTTAGTAAGTGATATGTTTCATCCTTTGTCGACCCATCGTTATGTTCAGCGTTCATCGTTGCGTCTAAATCAAAACCTACTTCAAGTTCGGGCGCTATCTTGACTTGAAGTCTTCCATCAACAGTGTAGTCCATCTTTCCTTCAGGATAAATTAAATCCATATTACCTTCAAAGTCACCTTTAAAGGATTCAATTTCTTTCAATCCATTAATCACATTTAACAAGACATCATCTGGAGCAAGTTCTTGTGCTTTTGCCGGTAAGGGCCCCATAGTTAAGACAATTAATAGAGTAACAAGTATGACGTTTATTATTTTCTTCATTTGTAAACGCTCCTATCTTCTTTGATACTTATATTATAAGCTTTATATAAACTTAAGTTCAAATATATCGAAGTTTTTGCATATAAAAAAGACATGAACAACGATTTGTTCATGTCTTTTGCTTATTCAATATTGACTTTAATCATCAAATTCCTCAAACGGTGAACCACCTGAAGCGAATTGACTATTGTAAAGATCTGCATATTTGCCACCTCTAGCAATTAATTCGTCATGGTTCCCTTGTTCAACAATGTCTCCGTTTTCCATGTATAGAATTAAATCAGAGTTTTTAATCGTTGAAAGACGGTGAGCAATAACAAAACTTGTACGACCTTCTACAATACGGTCCATCGCTTGTTGGATGAGAATTTCAGTACGTGTATCAACTGAACTTGTCGCCTCATCAAGAATAAGAACTGGACGGTCTGATAATAAAGCTCTTGCAATCGTCACAAGTTGTTTTTGACCTTGAGAGATGTTTGAAGCTTCTTCGTTAATTTCAAAGTTATAGCCACCAGGCAAGTTCTTAACGAAATTATGGACATGAACAGCTTTTGCTGCTTCAATCACTTCTTCATCCGTGGCATCTAATCGACCGTAACGAATGTTTTCCATAATTGTTCCGTTAAATAACCAAGTATCCTGCAATACCATCGAAATTGAACGTTGGTAATTAGCACGACTATACGTTTTAACGTCAACACCATCTAAGTTTATTGATCCGTTATCAACATCATAGAAGCGCATTAACAGCTTAACCATTGTTGATTTACCAGCACCTGTCGGACCAACTAAGGCAACCTTTTGTCCGGCTTTTATATCGGCATTAAAGTCTGTAATGATGACTTGATCAGGATTATATCCAAATTGAACATGGTTAAATGATACATCACCGTGTACATTTTCAATATCTAAAGCATTACCTGTTGTTTGATCTTGTTCTTCTTCATCTAAGAATTCAAATACACGCTCTGCCGCTGCAACCATTGTTTGTAATAAAGTTACAATTTGAGCTAACTGAGTGATAGGTTGTGTAAATCGGTTAACGTATTGAGTGAAGGCTTGAATAACCCCGACACGAATCATACCAATAATTACAAGGTATGCCCCAACCATTACAACAGCAGCATAGCCAAAGTTTTGTAAGAAACGCATGAATGGGAACATGACACCTGAGTAGAACTGTGATTTCCACGCAGATTCTTCTAGTTTAGCATTATCTTTATAAAAGACATCAATAGCATTATCTTCTTGGTTAAATGCTCTAACTATATTTTGCCCTGAGAAGTTTTCTTCAATTTGTCCGTTAATTACACCAAGGGATACTTGTTGTTGACGGAAGTATTTTTGAGATACATTAATTAGTATACGAATTGTAATTAAACTAATTGGTACGACAATTAATACAACTAAAGCGAGTATCCAATTAATTGTAAACATAATAATCGCAATACCAAGCATTGTCATGATAGAGTTTAATAATTGAGCAAAACTCTGTGATAATGAAGCTCCAAGTGTATCGATATCGTTACTAATTCTTGATAAGACCTCACCATGTGAGTGAGATTCAAAGTATTTCATTGGCATATTATCAATCTTATCTAACATCTTTTTACGTAAACCGTAAGTGACATTCTCCGTAACACCTGTCATTACAAAACCTTGAACCCAGTTGAAAATTGAACTCACTACGTATAAGGCTAATACTGTTAATAAGATTCTACCGATAACATTAAATTCAATCGAACCTGTTCCTTGAACTTCAGCTAATACACCTTCAAATAATGTTGAAGTGGCTTTACCTAATTCACGAGGACCAATAATATTAAATAATACAGAGAGAATAGTCGTAAAAAAGACAAGTAATATTGCCCATTTAAAATTCAATACTTCTTTAAAGATTCGAAGTAAGCTATCTTTAAAGTTTTTTGGTTTTTCTACGGCGCCTTGACCACGGGGTCCAGCAACTTTTGGTTGATTTTGTACTTTTTCTTCTTGTTGAGTATCTTTATCTGCCATTATTCTCCCTCCCTCTCTTGTTTAAATTGTTCTTCATAATTATCTAATTCGGCTTGAGATAATTGAGATGTTGCGATTTCGCGGTAAACTTCGCTTGTTTCCATTAATTCTAAGTGATTACCTAATCCAACAACTTTACCTTCATCTAGAACAAGAATTTGCTCAGCATCAAGGATCGTACTAATACGTTGAGCAACAATTATCATTGAAGCATCCGAAACTTTTTCACTTAAAGCTTGACGTAGTGATGCATCGGTCTTGTAGTCTAAAGCAGAGAAACTGTCATCAAAGATGAACACTTTAGGTTGTTTTGCAATGGCACGAGCAATTGATAAACGTTGTTTTTGCCCACCAGACACATTACCTCCACCTTGTGAGATACGCTCTTTAAAGCCACGTTCTTTTTCTTCGATAAATTCAGTTGCATGAGCAATATCAGCCGATTCATGCATCACTTCATCAGAAAGTGAATCAACACCGTATCCAATATTGCTTTCAATGGTACCTGAGAATAGTACGGCTTTTTGCGGTACGTATCCGATGATATCACGGAGTTGTTTTTGACTAATATCTCTGATATCAACGCCATCAATCTTAATTGATCCTTCTGAAACATCATAGAATCTCATTAATAGATTTAAAATCGTTGATTTACCACTACCGGTACCTCCGATAATTGCTGTTGTCTTACCTGGTTCTGCAGTAAAGCTAATGTTATTAATTACATTATTATCTGCACCAGTAAATTTGTAACTGACGTTATCAAATTCTACGACACCTTTTGGTGATTCAATTACTTTTATGTCTTCTTTATCATTAATAGATAACGGTGTATCAAGTATTTCTTGGATACGTTCCCCAGAAACGATCGCACGCGGAATCATAATTGACATCATCGTTAACATAAAGAATGAGAAGATGACTTGCATTGTATAAGTGATAAATGCCATCATCTCACCTACTTGCATTAAGCCGTCACCAATACGGTGGCTACCTACCCAAATAATTAAGACTGAAATACCATTGGCAATCAGTAATAGGATTGGGTTCATTAATGCCATTGTACGACCAACAAAGATATAACTATTACGTAAATCTTGGTTCGCGCCATCGAAGCGCTCAGATTCTAAATCTTGTCGACCAAATGCACGAATAACTTGTAGCCCAGTTAAGATCTCTCTGGCAAACAAGTTCACTCTGTCAATTTGTTTTTGTAACACTTTAAATCTTGGTATAACAACACTCATAAGAATTCCCATAAGAACTCCGACAAGTGATAGGGCTAAAATCGTAATCCAAGACATTGAAATTTGTGATTGGAATACATAAATTAATGCCCCAATCGCTAACATTGGTGAGAATAACACAATTCTAAAGAATACTGTTACCACCATTTGTACTTGTTGCACGTCGTTTGTCCCACGTGTAATCAGTGAAGCCGTTGAGAATTTCTCCATCTCTTCATTAGAGAACTGAAGAACTTTTTCGTAAGATTTTGTTCTTAAAGTACTTCCGACTTTCGCACCAACGACTGCTGCTACATAAGCTGCAAGTGCTCCGCCACCGAATGCAACTAAGGCAATCAGTAACATTTGTCCACCTTGCGTTAAGACGTAGTTAATTTGAGTACTACTTAAGTCTCCTCCAGCTTCTTCAGTTGCTTCTAAAACTGATTGAATCGCTGTTGAATGCACCATCGCAGGTCCGAGTGTATTCATTTGTTCAACGTACTCATCACGCATACCAGATAAGTCCTTCACTTCTGAACTGTCACTTTCTTGAGCTGTCGCTGCTAATTCTTCTTCAGACATCCCTGAGATTGTTTGATACATAGCTAAAGGAACCTCAAAAGATTCACTTAAAGCTGTCATCATTTCTTCGTTTTCTTCAACGGAACTTTTAATTGTATAATTTCCGTTTCCATCTTGTGTATAATGCTCTTCAATTAATTCCTGTTTTTCAGGTAATAATAACATCTCGAATTCCGCCATTGAATCGGCTGTCATTTTTAATGGTACTGCTAATTCCACACCACTGTTTTGAATCCCAACGTCAACTAAGTTAGACGTATAAGTTGGTAACAAAAGCGTTGTGAATGCTTGTATAAAATGCGCAACAAGGGCAATAATAACCCATTTCCAATGAGGTTTTAAATGATTAATTAAATTTTTCATATAATATTACTATTCCTCACTTTCCTCTTTTATTTTATTTAAGACTTTTGTCAGTCGAGCTCCTGTATCGAGAAAGACACGGATCTCTTCTTCAGAAAACTCATCGAAAATAATTTTCATTGAGTTTTCCATATGTTGAATGGCTCGCTCATAATTTTCTTTTCCCTCATCTGATAATTTAAGAAAGATATTACGGCGATCATCTGGGTCATCTTCTTGAATCAGCCATTCTTTTTGAACCAAGCCTTTGACCGTTCTAGATATTGCTGGTGAAGATACGTTCATTAAAGTAGCTAATTCACGAGAGGTCAACATTTTATCTTCTTCTCGATGAGTTTTCCATACATGAAACAGTATCTTGAACTCGCTTTTTGACATCACTGATCGACCTTGAACTTCTGCAGCTCTAGAAAACATTTGCGACATGTTGTACATCTGATGCACTAAATGACGCTTTTTCACTATAACACCTCCTTAAATAACTTAACTTTGTTAATAGTTAACTTTGTTAATTATAAGCGAGTTATTAAATGAATTCAAGTAAACCATTCAAATAAATCTATGAATACGATTTCTTATCTAAAAATAAAAGAACCAGCTATAAATCGCTGGTTCTCGTGTTTATTTCTCAGTATCATTCAATTGATATTTCTTATATTCTTGTATAATATGTTCAGCCATTTCTTCGATCGATTGATTTTCTACGCTGACAATATGAGCATCAACTTTATCGAATAAATCGTTCGCAAACATTAGTTCAGTTTTCACACGTTCAAGACTTGAATAGGTCGCATTCTCATCAAGTCCAAGAAACTTTACTCTTCCTTTACGAATATCACTAATGTATTTAGGCGATGCTGATAAGCCAAATATCTTTTCTTTTGGAATTTCAAAAATTTCTCGTGGGATATTTGCTTCAGGAAAAATGGGTAGATTCGCAACTTTGTAGCCTTTATTAGCTAAATACATACTTAAAGGTGTCTTAGATGAACGAGAAATTCCTAAGATGACGATGTCAGCTAATTTAAAACCGCGTCGGTTCTTTCCGTCATCATATTTAACTGCAAATTCAATAGCTTGAATTCGCTTGAAGTATTGATCATCTAAATTATGTAAACTTCCACTCTGTTCACTCGGTTCTTTGTTAGTGATTATTGAGATATGCTGTATTAAATCATGAATCGGATTAAAGTAGAACAAGTCATTCTTTTGGGTAAATTCTTTTGTAAAATAATGTAAGTCTTCATTAACTAAGGTTGCAACGACTGTGGCATGATGCTTTAGTGCATCTTCTAAAATCTCAGTTAATTCTTCTAACGTATTAATAAATGGAAATCGTTTAACACTTGAATCAGTGAAAGTCGGAAACTGTGCCAGTGCGGCATTTGTTACCCTAATCGCTGTCTCTCCAACTGAATCTGATATAATATAAAATGTTTGGTGATATTTTTCTTGCACTAAGCATCCTCCTCTGAACTTAACTCAACGAGTAAATCAATTATATTCGTCTTAGACATCTTGCCAATAACCTGATCGTCTGAACTAATTACCGGTAAAGAATCAATCTGATGTTTGGAAATTAATTCCGCCGCTTTCAGCACCGTCATTTCTGATGTAACCGCAATGATGTTAGGCATTCTGGTCATGACAATTGCGACTGCAGTCTTTTCAGCTTGGCCTGCAAGCAAACTTCTTAGTAAGTCTTTTCTTGATACAACTCCGATGAGACTTTTCGACGATGAATCCACTACATAAAGTGAGCCAACATCATACATGAATAATGAAGTAATTGCATCATTTACCTTTGTGTCCGGGTAAACAATGACGGGTTGAATCATCACATCCGCCACTTTATACTGATTAAATTGCTCAAACAAAAGTGACTGAGGTTCAAGTCCTGAGTAGATATAACCGACTTTCGGTCTAGCATCCAGAACCCCGGTCATCGTTAATACAGCCAAGTCACTTCTCAACGTCGACTTCGCTAAACCAAGCTCTTCAGCAATAACATCACCACTTACCGGTTCTTTGCTTTTAACAATTTCAACAATTTGTTTCTGCCGTTGTGTGAAATTCATATTATTCCCTCACTTTACCATCTAAATATACCTGATTATTGATTTAATTTGATTGCACTTTGAGCTGCTGCCATTCGAGCGATCGGAATTCGGTAAGGTGAACAAGACACGTAAGAAAATCCTAATGACGCAAATAATTCTACTGATTTTGGGTTTCCTCCGTGCTCACCACAAATACCAAGTTTCATTGTTGAATTTACTTTCTTAATATTTTCAATCGCTATCTTCAGTAAAGCACCGACACCTTCTTCATCCACACGTTGGAATGGGTCATAGGTAAGTACACCTTCATTCACATACTGGTTTAAGAATTTCCCAGCATCGTCTCGTGAATAACCAAAGGCCATTTGTGTTAAATCATTTGTACCAAAACTACAGAAGTCACTGTGTTGCGCAATTTTGTCCGCAATTAAACTTGCTCTAGGTGTTTCAATCATCGCTCCAATTGTATACGGTACTTGAACTTGATGTTCTTCTAATATAGTTTCAATTCGCACTTGAATAATTTCTCTTAGGTAAGCCGTTTCACGCTCTGTACTTACTAATGGTATCATAATTTCAGGCTTAACGGCTATACCTTTACTATTTAACTCAATAGCTGCTAACATGATTGCTTCTGCTTGCATCAAATATAATCCTGGGTAAGTCATTGCTAAGCGGCAACCACGGTGTCCGAGCATTGGATTTAATTCTTTCAAACCTGTCAGCCTTTGCGAAATATCTTCAACTGAAACGTTTTGTTGGCTTGCAACAAGTTCAATATCTTGTTTAGAATTTGGTAGAAATTCATGTAAAGGCATATCCAGGAGACGTATTACCGTTGGTTTATCTTGAATCAATTCAAAAATCTCTCTAAAGTCACCTTGTTGATGGATTAAAATCGAGCCTATTGCATCTTTTCTTTCTTTATCACTGTTAGAAAGGATAAAGCGACGTAATTCTCTCAAAGGTTCTGGTTGAAAGAACATGTGCTCTGTTCTAACAAGTCCAATTCCTGTTGCCCCAAAGTCTAAGCCCGCTTGAATATCTAAAGGCGTTTCGGCATTCATACGCACTTTTACTGTCGCAATGTCATTTACCCAAGACATCACAGTATGGTAATTCTCATCTAAATCTGAATTTCGAGTTTGAATTGCTCCGACATAGAGTGATCCTGTGTCCCCATCGACTGAGATGATATCCCCTTCAACTAAACTACCACCAGGATAATGCAGGGACTTCTGCTCTTCATTAATCTCAAGTACATCACAACCTGCTACGCAACATTTTCCCATGCCTCGGGCAACAACGGCTGCATGAGAAGTCATCCCACCATGGTTTGTAACGATTGCCTCACTGACACTCATTCCTTCAATATCTTCAGGAGAAGTTTCGTGACGTACTAAGATGACAGGTTTACCTAGTGCCGACCATTCTTTTGCTGTTACAGCGTCAAATACTACATGTCCCATCGTTGCGCCTGGACTCGCTGGCAGACCATTGTCTGTCACTAATTCAGCTTGAGCTAAATCTTTCTCATCAAAAGTCGGGTGTAATAATTGATTAATCGATTCTGGATCAATCGTTAATAATGCTTCCTCTTTAGTTAAGATGCCTTCATTAACAAAATCGACGGCGATTTTGAATGCTGACTTTGCTCCTCTTTTTCCATTACGAGTTTGCAGTAGATGTAGCTTTCGGTCTTCGATTGTAAATTCCACATCTTGCATGTCTTTATAGTGCTGTTCTAATTTATTAGTCATGTCTAGTAATTCAGTATAGATTTCAGGCATACTTTCATTTAAACGGTTAATAGAGATGGGTGTGCGAATTCCAGCCACTACATCTTCACCTTGAGCATTCAATAGGAATTCGCCATATAATTGGTCTTCTCCTGTTGATGGGTTTCTTGTGAAAAGAACACCCGTACCACTTTCTTTGTTCTTGTTACCGAATACCATCTCTTGAATTGTTACTGCTGTTCCAATTGAATCTGGAATATTATTTAATTTTCGGTAAATTTTGGCTCGATCATTATTCCATGATTTAAACACCGCTTCAACCGCACCCATAATTTGTGCTTTGACATCTTGGGGGAATGCTTTACCAGCAAGATTTATATAGATTTCTTTATACTGCGAAATCATATCTTTTAGATCATCAGCTGTTAATTCGAAATCTTGGCTATAACGTTTATTTCTTTTAACTTGATTTAAAATATTATCAAAGTGTTTCATATCAATACCATACACAACATTCCCATACATTTGCAGAAGTCGACGATAACAATCATAAGCAAAGCGTTCATCTTGTGTGATTTGTGCAAAGCAAGCAACATTTGCATCATTCAAGCCTACATTCAATATTGTATCCATCATTCCTGGCATTGAAATCGTCGCACCACTTCTAACTGAAACTAAGAGTATATTTTCTGTGTCAGAAAATCCTTTCTTTGAACTTTCCTCCAAGCGAATTAATGCAGCATTTATCTCTGATTGTGTCATTGAATCCAATTCCTCACCATGTTCCAAATAATCGATACATGTTGCCGTCGTTATGACAAAGCCTTTAGGTACTGGTAAACCTAAGCGCGTCATCTCAGCTAAGTTACTCCCTTTACCACCTAATAACTCTTTCATCTCTAGGCTTCCTTCATTAAAATCGTATACATGTTGCATAATCTATGCCTCCTAAATTATTTAATGCGTCATAAATACAATTATATAATACGCATTATATAAAAGACATATGATGATTGATTGCAACATATATATTGTTTCGCATAAAGAAACAGCCTATGCTCAAAGCATAGGCTGTTAAACAATTAGTCATTGTAATCTTTAATCGCTTTACGTGAAAGCAAAATTCGATCAATCGCATCTTCATAATGTTTTGATGCATAAGTGTGAAATAATATATCCACGACATAAAACTGTACATGCAGAGAAGCAGTCGCCGCGCTACGATATAATTGTTCATTCGCTCTAACATGGCGTAACGTTACGTCGGCTTCTTCAGATAAACTATTCTTTCCAAACTGTGTAATCGCCATCGTCTGACAACCTGCTTTATTTGCAAGTTGCATTAACTTTATCACTTCTTTTGTTTCACCCGAGTTAGATATACCCACGAAAAGAGCCTTTTGTTGGTTCCCTGTTATGAGAGTAATCATCACATGTGCATCTTTTTCAACAATCGCTATCTTGCCAATACGGCGCCACTTTTGGGCAAAGTTTTCTGCCACGAGGTGAGAAGATCCCACCCCATATACATAAATAACATCTGCCTCTTCAATTTGCTGAATGGAAGCATTGACTTCTTCTTCTTTAATTAATGATGTTGTATCAACTAAAGATTGATGCGCATTTCCCAATAATTTTTCTTTAATTTCATAAAAATTCTCATCCTCACTTATATCAGAGTAACCTGAATCGGTTAATTTTGATAATTCGCTGGAAATCATTAGTTTCAACTGGGTATATCCATCAATATCTAAGCGTCTACAAAAACGAACCACGGTTGGAGCACTGGCACCCGCTTTTTCTCCCAACTGCTTAGCTGAAAGATAGATTGTGTCTTCTGGTGCATCTATAATTGCTTGAGCAATCTTCTTTTCCGCCTTAGGTAAACTCTCTTTGATTGATTTTATCAAGCCAATAATATTTGTCTCAGCCAAACAATCCTCACCACTTTTCTATAATATTAACGATTTACTTGAAGTTTAAATTTTTGCCAAGGTTTTATATCATCTAAGATAAACATTTCCTCTTCTCTTACTCTTCCTACAACATTACTCTTACCGCTGTTTTTCATATCCTTGAGGGCAATTTGTAATTCTCCAGCATAATGTCCGTACTCACTACTTTCAATAATGACATCACCTCGTCGGATGACTTCTACTGGATTTATGACATCAAACTGGTGTCCTTTGTATTTTACTCGGCTTTGGGTAGAGCGAATCATATTTTCACTGATATCGCCTCGGTTAAAGTGCAATGTATCGAATAAAATAGCTGTCTCAGTTTCAGGTAAATTCTCAATTGGATCAACGTTAAATACCGGCATTGTTAGATCTAATTCTTTTACTTTTTGTAATTCGTCCTCTGTTGGGAAGCAGTTAGATATAATTATATCATCGATGAGGTTTAATGTAATATAATGTTTTAATTGAACATCTAAAGGTAATTCCCGATGAATCTCTAATGTTGGCAGACCATCCGTGACTGGCCAAGGTCCATATGTATCTTTATTCTGACTTGTAATAAAGGCTGCCGTTCTTAACCCATATTGGCTAAATCGCTTTGTACATGCTTTGAAGAAATCGATTCCTAAACCACTATAACGGTGTGGATAAAAGTTATGACAAGCGATTAAATTATATTGGTTAGGTTGATAGTCCATGATGGTATCAATCGTATGTACATTATTACTCATATTAATCTCAATCAGCAAATCTTGCTCATTAAAAGTCATTAAAGCCTCTTCACTTCCGGTGAAGCCCATGTCTAAACGCAAGCCATCGGCTCCAATCTCTTTAAAGAATGATAAATCATCATAACTTATGTTTAACTTCTCAAAGATACGAGGGGCCACATCAACAATAATTTCAAAGCCAAGGTCTTTAGCATACTGATTCACTTCTATAAATTCAGATATGATTTGATCTTTGTTACCATCAGCTGATAGAAGACATGAAAAGATTCGACTGAAGCCACTTTCTGAAGCGGCTTTAATATATTCTTTGATACGTTGACTGTCATCTTTTTCTGGATAAATTGATATTCCTAGTTTTCTCATAATTACCTACCTTTTTACTTAATAAACGCCCTAGATTAATAGGACGTTTGAATGTGTGATGATATTTTATTCTGCGCTTGTATCTTGTTGTTCTTCGGCTAATAATTGGTTGTCATAAGTACGAACAAATGGATAATAAATTAAGACAGCGATGAGTGTTAAGACAATATTTAGTACTGCTGCTCTCCAGTCATTCCCCATAGAAAGGAAGGCTCCTATTGGGCCAGGTAACGTCCACGGTGCACTTGCGACTGTTCGACTGACAAATCCCCATTCTGTTGCGTACCAGGCAATTACAGCATTCACCATTGGAGCAACCGTGAATGGAATCATTAATGTTGGGTTCAAGACAACTGGTGCCCCGAAGATTAATGGCTCGTTAATATTAAAGATTGCTGGAACTAACGCTGTTTTACCTAAGGTTTTCCCATAAGTAGATTTAGTTGCGAACGCAAGTAATAATGCAAGACCAATCGTTGCTCCTGCACCACCGATATAGATAAACCATTGATAAAATGGCTCTGGAGCTGTATTCTGAATGGCTTCACCCGCAGCTAATGCGGTTGTATTTTGCTCTAAAAGGACTAACCATAAAGGTCGAGCTAAAGATCCAACAATGGATGCACCGTGAATACCAAAGATCCAGAAGAAATTCGTTAAGAACGTTAATAGTAATACCGAACCTAATGAGTCAGAAGCTGAAATAAGTGGTTCCATAAATGTTGCAATAATTCCGTGAACATCTATTTCCATCCACATTGTAATCGCTGATACGACAATTAGAATAATAGCAGTTGGCGTTAGGGCTTCAAATGAACGTGCCACTGAAGCAGGAACTTGTTCTGGCATAGAAATCTTGAAACCACTACGTTGAGTAAATCGATATACTTCAACGGCGAAGAAGGCACTCAGTATCCCGATAAACATCCCACCGGATCCAAGATTTGCCATTGGAATATTAAAGCCAGCTGGAATTTGTTCTAAATAAGTTGCCAATTCAGGATTCTGTGTAGCTAATTCAGTCACGCCATCAGTGACTGCAGGAATCATCACCGGGATGACAGTTAATAGATAAGCTAATTCTGCTAAAATCCCGCCTGATAAACCATCTAAATCGTAAGATTTTGCTAAAGAATACCCAATACCAAAGACAGCGTATAAGGTCATAATGTACATTGACATTCTATAAGGTAATAGAATCTTGAATTGACTCTCCATAATCCAATTTGAAATACCCCATGATTCAGGTAATGAGTTTGGTAAAAAGGCAATAACCATAAACATAGAAGCAACAATAATGATCGGTAATGTCGCAACAATACCATCACGAATGGCTCTTAAGTGACGTTGCTCACCTAATTTTGCCATCGGTGTCGAAAGATGTGAATCAATCCAATTCGCTATGTTTTCAAACATTTTTTATCCTCCTTAGTTGAATAAATCACTGGCTTCATTTTTAATTTGCTCTAATAAAAATTTCCCACCGATGGGTGAATAACCTTTAGGTGCAATTAATAAGATTGGCACATTGGCTTTGTCAGCATCTGCTTTAAACGTATCAAATCTGTGACGCACTTGCGGTGCTACTAATGCTAAATCATACTCTCTTCCTACTTCATCAGAAAAGGCAGAAGTACTTATTTCATTTACTTCAAAATCCAATCCATCTTTTTGAGCTGCTTCTTTTAACGACTTCGCAGCAATGGCACTCGACATTCCACCGGCACAAACTAATAATATTTTCATTCTAATTCCTCCTTAAAATAAGACAGCAGCATAATAAATTCCAAATAACATGACAAAAGCTAAGACTGAAAACACGCCCCCTAACCAAAGAAAAGCTTTACCTAATTTCTTTTTGTTTTGAATTTTTTCTTGGATAAAACCTATACCATAACCAATGACTAGACTTAATAGTGTAATTACTACTAAAAGCATATTTCTTGGAATGTATTCAATAATAGTCATTCCAATGGTAAATGTTATAAATATATACAACATCAGTAAAAAGGCATTTTTGAAACTGAGTGTTGGAACTTGCGTTCTTGCTTTTGTTTCTGATCTGTTTTTAGCCATCATCATCACCTTTCACCTTTTATGCTTAACTTAATTTCTTCTCCAACTCATTCAATCGTTTATTCTGTCTAATGAGTATATTCGCTAAATCCCTTACTTCCATCGCAGTCATCAAGTGATCTTGGGCATGGACGAATAAAACTGAAACCGTAATATGGTTTCCATTCACTTCATCCGTAATAATGCTTGTTTGTACTTTATGTGCTTTTTTCAAAAACTCATTCGCCTCAACAAGTAATTCCTCGGCTTTCTCGTACTCCCCTTTTTCTGACGCTTCGATTGCTTCATAGGCTAATGACTTCGCATTGCCTCCATTAGAAATAATCTCGAAAATAATTTCTTCCATTTCATCGCTCCTGTCTCATTTTTAATGAATACGTTTTCACACATTGATAATAACATACATTTACTTAAATTGAAATATCATTTCGTGTATTTTAAAAATAAATGAAATTTTCTTCAATAATCAGCAAAAAAACTCAACAAGATTTTGAGCTTGTTGAGCTATTATAATATTTAAGGTGCGTATTGAATTTTACCTAAGATGGCTGGTTTTGAAGCGCCAGTGGCACTTGGGACATTTGACGGTTGTTTATGAAGAGTTTCGTTGGCTAATATAACAAACGCAATCGCTTCTTTCGCATCTGAATTGAACCCAATATCCTCCTGAACTAAAATAGACACTTCTGGCATTAATTCTGACAAGTACTTTCTTATGGCTTTATTATGACTTCCCCCACCAGAAATGATTAATTCATCGAGAGTATGTATTTTCTCTACGTATTCGTAGTAGTGATAACTGATGCAATACGCTGTGAACCAAGTTAGTGTCGCCACGACATCTTCTGCTTTACTTGATTTATATCTTTTTAATATAGGCGCCACATAATCATCGCCAAACATTTCTCGACCTGTTGATTTTGGAATGGGTAACTTTAAATATGGATGACCTTTCAATTCAGCTTGGAGTTGAGGAATGAATTCACCACTCAAGGCTGATTCTCCCCCATTATCATAGTTTTTCTGAAAATAATGGTTCATTGCCGAGTCAATCATCATATTTGCTGGTCCTGTATCAAATGCTACAATATCGTTGGAATCCATTGTATTTGGGACGATTGTAATATTTCCTATGCCACCAAGATTTTGTAAACCTCTGGATTTATTCTTATCTGCGTACACTACGTACTCAGAATATGGAACTAAAGGGGCTCCTTGCCCACCTAATGCAACATCGATCACGCGAAAATCACTAATCACTGTACAGCCACAACGTGCTGCGATGACGCCACTTTCACCCAATTGCATTGTATTTGCAACGTATTCATTATTAGGAAAAGGATGGTGGTAAATTGTTTGACCGTGACTGGCAACAAAGTCCAACTCAGTTGTTTCGATCCTAGCTTTTTGACAAATTTGTTTAACTCCATCAGCAAACAATTCACCTAATTCAAAGTTTAGCGATGACAAATCGGCTGGTCGAATGAACTCATTTGCAGCACATTGACGAACTTTTTCTTGAATTGCTTGAGGTAAATCATACGTATCAAATTCAATTAAACGCACACTCGTATCCGTTCCGGAGCCTAATATTTCACATAAGGCGACATCAATTCCGTCTAAAGATGTCCCCGACATAATTCCAACTGAAAGCATAAACGACCTCCTCTTTATTTATTGCGCAGGTTCAAAGACTTGATTATCCACTTGCGAAACAAGCATTAAATATATGAATCCTGAAAAACTATAGGCCATTAAATCTTCAAAAGTAGCTGTTGAGTCACCCACAACTTGCCCATCTTGAATAATTAATAAACCACCTTCGCCAATATTTGTTGACTCTTTTGGATAGCCTACTCCGTACGCATACTCACCGTCTACTTTTATTTGTCCAAACCCATTTAATTCAAAATTTTCAACCTCTACCAATTCATCCACACTTGCATTGTCAGATACTAGAGCTGAATGGTCAGTAGTTGAAACTAATCCGTCTGCCATAAAGGCAAGTGATAAAGTAGTAATCCCCGTATAAATTAAATTCTCATTCACAAAATAAAAATCAACTTGAGCCCAGTCTTCAATACCGGTGGTCGGATTTAAATCCCCTTCTTCAGCCCGATAAATAAAACTAATCGTTGCAGTTCCATCTTCTGCCGATTCCTCAGCAACTTCAATATCCTCATCTGGATTATATGTTTCAAGAACTTGAGTGTAAGATGTTCCTGGATCCATTGTTTCTAAATCTGCTAATTGATACTCTTCGATAGCAGTTTGATAATCTTCCCAAGCTTGATCTAACATTTTATTCTCCTGAGCTGTGTCTTCAAACAATGTGAGTGCCCAATCAGGTATCATTTCAAAGTCTGTGCTTGTTGTTTCTGATGTTGCATGAACATGATTTATTAGGGGACCAAACATCGTGAATAGAAGTAACATGACTAAACTTTTTTTCATATTTTTCATTTTTATTTCCACCCTTCCATATAAAGCAGCAACCTATCTTGTTTTATTATACTGAAATCCCTTTCATAGTGGTACTAATATGAGTTATTGTGTAAGCGTGTGAGTGGTCGCTTTATTATCTCTATGATACAATTGATATAATATAAATTAATAGGAGGATCTAATGTCTAACCAAATTAACAAAAAATATGCCCCTCTTTTCGAACCCTTGCGTTTACCTAATGGAATCGAGATTGCAAACCGTTTCTCATTAAACCCATTAACAACGAACGCATCTTCTCGAGAAGGTTATGTAACTGAAGAAGTAACGCTCTATGCAGAAAGACGAAGTAAATCTGCGCCCCTACAAATAACTACTGCTGCATATATCGAAGATTATGCACAATTGTTCGAGTTTGGACCGAGTGTTCGTGACGACAGTTATATCTATGGTTTATCTAAATGGGCCGAAGCTATGAAAAAAGATGGTGCGAAAGCCATACTACAATTAACTCATGCCGGTCGTTTTGCGAAAGTAACTTTGCGCGATTACGGCGTAGTATATGGTCCAAGCCAAATGAGTTTAAAAACTCCGATTGAACACGAAGTTTTACCTATGTCTAAAAGAAAAATTAACCACGTGATTCAACAATATGCTGACGCGACACGCCGTGCCATTGAAGCTGGATTTGACGGAGTTGAAATTTCGAATGCTCAACGCCTATTACCACAACAGTTCTTCTCACCTTTCTCAAATGAACGCGATGACGAATACGGTTCTCAAACATTGGAAAATCGTGCACGTTTCGGTGTTGAAGTGATGAAAGCTGTTCAAGGTGCTATTGATGAGTCAGGTGTTGAAAACTTTATTCTTGGCTTTAGAGGAACACCTGAGGAAACGCGTGGATCTGAAGTTGGCTATACTGTAGATGAGTTTAATCAATATTTTGATTGGCTATTAGAAGTGTCAGATATTCAATACTATGCGATTGCTAGCTGGGGGCGCGACATTTATAAAGCAACTGCCCGCGCTGGAAAACACGAAGGCGAATTAGTTAACAAAGCAGTTTATGATCATATTAATGGACGTGTTCCAGTCATAGCAACAGGTGGGATAAATGACCCCGATAAAGCACTAGAAGCTTTAGAAAATGCTGACATGATCGGAATGTCATCTGTGTTTGTTACTGAACCAGATTTTGTTCAAAAATTGGAAATTGGTAAAGAAGGTGACATCAGACTTGGCTTTGAATTAGATGAGCTGGCTGATTTAGCGATTCCGAGACGCGCTTTCAAAGATTTAATCGAATTTATGGACTTCGGTGGATCGTTACCTCAAGAAACGCGCGATGAATTCCGTAAACTGACTCAACAAGACGACACAAGTTACTTTAAAGAGTTTAAATAGCAAAAAACGACTCAATCCTATGCGGTTGAGTCGTTTTTTTGGTTTAGGTAGGAAATTTAATGTGAATCCTTCTTAATTTATTGATTTTCTGCGTGGAAGTGACACTTTGAGTTTCCATAGTATCGCTCACCAACCATAAACCGATTAATCTGCTCGTAAAGCAATCGCCGCGTCTTTATTAGCTGCCATTTTAGCAGGAATGTGTCCACCTAGTACAGTTAGGATCGTGCTGATGATTACTAATACGAGTGCGTGTACTGGATCTAGTTGGGCAACATTAGGTAATTCCGTCAACGATTCGATTACTGAGTTTATTGGGAAAGTCAGTAAGTAAGCGACGACGATTCCTATAACACCTGAGAAGACCCCAAGAATTAATGTTTCAGCGTCAAATACACGTGTGATATCTTTCTTACGAGCACCTAAGGCTTTCAGTACACCAATCTCCTTCGTTCTTTCAAGTACAGACGTGTAAGTAATTATACTAATCATAATCATACTTGTAATTAATGAAATAGCTGCAAAGGCGATTAACACATACGTGATCGCATCCATTAAGCCTCCAGTTAATTCTGTCATCGTACCAGCTAAGTCAGAGTAAATAATTTTATCTTCATTAGCCTTACCTTCATTAAATTCATCAAGGTATGCCAACACTTCATCTTTAGCTTCGAAATTGTTCGGGTAAATCATAATTGTATTTGGTATTTCATTGGCACTTAAGAAAGTCATTAATTGATCTTTTGATTCACCTTCTAAAGGTTCATTTGTCATCACATTAACATCGGATTCTTCTTGTGCTTGAACGACATCAGATTCTTGATTTTCGTTTACAACTTTTTGAGCGAGTAAATCACTGTACGCAATACCTGGAGCTAATAAGTCCATTGGTGAGTCTTCTTTAATTCGAAGAACGCCTGAAACTGTGATTGTTTCATTTGAATCATTATTGTAAACCTCTTCTAAATCTTGGTTTGGTACATAATTACCTGTAGGTAACTCTTCATAATAAGCATTATTATAAACTAATGCAATTTTAGTTCCGACAATATCTTCAAATGGAATCGCGTCACCTTCTTCTACTTCAAATCCTAAATTATTCAAGCCATGTAAGTTCGCTTCGTTATTCTCATCGACAATTAGGACGACTTCATTTTCATTGGCTGGATAATTTCCAGAAAGGACATCATAGTTATCTTGTAAGAATGTATTGTTGCCAGAATCTAAGTTATGCGGGAATGTTGAGACACCAACACCCGTCATGCTTGAGACCATATTCATCATATCACCAGTGATTTGATTTTCGCTATCAACATTTGAAAATCGAACCACTTGTGGCTCGCCATCAATTTCACGCATTAAATTCAACTGCGTGCTACGCGCATAGTTAATATGTTGACTTAACGCCGGATCAATATTTTCCACATAATCAATAAATTCTTCATCAATTGGATTAATATGTTGTAAATTCTCTCTCGGATCCACATCTGCGACTACTTCTGATGTCTCAGGAAAAGGTTCGCCGCTATCTTGAATATTCGTCAGATTCTCTGCGGATGTATCTTGAGCAATTTGAGAAATCGTAATCGGAAACTGCGCTAATGTTTCTGCTTGTGTTTGGTCAATTTGCTTTTGGAAACCATTTGATAAAGATAGGACTACTGCTATTCCGATGATTCCGATACTGGATGCAAATGCAGTTAGGAACGTCCGTCCTTTTTTAGTCCAAATATTTTTAAATGATAAGCTTAATGCTGTAAAATAGCTCATCTTAGTACGTTTTAAATTTAATTTATCTGCTTCAACCGTATTGTCATATGGATTTGAGTCATTAACCATTTGACCATCGCTAAATTCAATAACGCGATTGGCATAATTTTCAGCTAATTCAGGGTTATGTGTGACCATAATCACTAATTTCTCAAGTGATAGTTCTTGAATTAACTCCATAATTTGAATACCAGTATCTGAATCTAATGCCCCTGTGGGTTCATCACATAGTAAAATATCTGGATCATTTGCTAACGCACGTGCAATGGCTACACGCTGCATTTGTCCTCCGGATAATTGATTTGGTTTTTTATTTAAGTGATCTCCTAAGCCAACTCGTCTTAAGGCATCTTCCGCTTTTTGACGTTTTTCCTCTTTCGAAACACCACTTAATGTCATACCTAATTCCACATTATCAGTAATGCCTAGGTGACTAATTAAATTGTAACTCTGGAAAACAAAACCAATAGAGTTATTTCGATAAGCATCCCAATCTGTATCTTTAAAAGATTTAGTTGATTGCCCATTAATAATCATATCTCCACTATCGTAGCGGTCAAGTCCACCGACCACGTTTAGAAATGTTGTCTTCCCTGAACCACTTGGCCCAAGAATTGCTACGAATTCTTTTTGACGAAACGCAACAGATACATCATCTAATGCTTTCGTAACTGTATTTCCTACTTTGTATACTTTTTTGAGATTTTTTAACTCTAGCATACTTCACTTCCTTTATATATATTTTAAGATTGAATTTATGTCCACCTTTTACTTTACCACTGATTTATTGACTCTACATTAATTAATCCCTTTTTAAGAAAATATTTGTAAAAAATCTGACTTTGTGGTACATTTTGAATAATAAAAAGATAGGTGGTGTACAAATGATTATTATCTAAAAAAGCAGCTTTAGGAAAATAGACACACAAGGTTTATTTTCTGCGGTCTTTTTTAGATGATAATTGTGCATCCTACAGGCTTTTTTGGTATACCAAACTGCCTACTAATATGCCCTTTCCTAAAAACGGCCGTGCTGCAATCTCATTGTAGTCGGCCGTTTTTTTGAATATGAGGTGAATATTTATGTTACAAATTAAAAATTTAACTATACGACATCGATATGATTTATCGATTTTAATGGAAAATGTCAACTTCGTGGTGAATTCGGGTGATAAACTCGCGATTATTGGACAAGAAGGTAATGGTAAATCAACATTGCTGCACTATATCTTACAACAAAATCACATCCACAGTTACTTAGATATTTCTGGTGAGCTGGTCAATCAGTTTAGTAAAGTAGGCTATCTACCACAAGCTCTACCGGAAGAATTATTAGAAGAAGAGATTGAATCATTTTTCTTTGCGGATATAGACGTCGCAACACTTGATTACACTGAATTATATAAATTTGGGAGTCAACTTGCCTTTGATATTGACAGATTATACTCCCAACAAACACTGAAATCACTTTCTGGTGGTGAACGCATTAAAGTTCAACTTCTTAAATTGCTCATGATCGGCTGTGATTTATTACTATTAGATGAACCATCCAATGATTTAGATATCGAAACTTTGAATTGGTTGACGAATTTTATAAAAAATACAACACAAACGGTCATCTTTATCTCCCATGATGAAGCCCTGTTAGAAGAAACTGCTACAAGTGTCTTACATCTTGAAAGATTGCAACACAAAGAACGCCCTGTAGCAACCTTCGCCAACTTACCCTATAGTGACTATATTAGCCAAAAAGAATCCAAGTTTAATCAACAAATGAAAGTTTCATTGAAGCAACGCGAAGAACACGATAAAAAGATGGCACGTCATCATCGCATCGAACAAAGTGTGACACAACAGTTAAGAGCTGCGCATGATGCAACTGCTGGTAGATTGCTTGCCAAGAAAATGAAAGCAGTCAAATCTACGGGGAATCGCTATGACCGCGAAACTGAAAATTTTGACGAAGTCCCAATAAAAGAAGATCCTATTGATATTCGTTTTTCGAATACCCAGCCTGTTCCTCAAGGTAAACAAATTCTTAATCTATATAATGAAACGATAGAAATTGATGACAAAGTTTTAGCCAAAAACCTTAAACTAACTGTGAATGGGTCTGACAAAATCGGTATTATAGGACAAAATGGTATCGGTAAAAGTACCTTCTTAAAGAAAATTGAGCAAAAATTGGTGAATACTGATGCAGTAAAAGTTGGTTATATGCCACAAAATTATGAAGACATCCTTTCACCCGAAGATACTCCCATTAGTTTCTTAAGTGAAACTGGTTCGGCTGAAGAAAGAACACAAATTATGACTTACTTAGGTAGCATGAAGTTTTTGCCTGATGAAATGTCGCATTCTTTCAACGCCCTTTCTGGTGGCCAAAGAGCAAAACTATTCTTACTAAAATTTGACCTACAAAAACAAAATGTATTGTTATTAGATGAGCCGTCAAGAAACTTTTCAGCTACATCGCAGGGTGAATTAAGACAAAACTTTAAAGACTTTCCTGGTGTAATCATCACGGTATCGCATGACCGCCGCTTTTTACAAGCTGTATGTAATCGTATTGTTGAATTAACACCAGATGGCTTTGTTGATCGAAGTGATATGTTGAAGGAGTAGACGACTTTGATTAGTCTTCATAAGCTTTTGGGTTCTATATAGGAATCTGCTTAAATTTTTTCAGAAATGAAATGAGCCCACTAATGAAATGGACATATCTCTGGTTGTCCACGTTCATAGGACCAGTATAAATCTGCCAAAAACAAAATAAAAAAATAAGCCAGTTTAGACTTTTAAATCGTCTAAACTGGCTTATTTCAATTGATTCTTAATTAATACTAATTAAGCTTCTTGAACTGCAGGGTATACAGAAACTTGCTTTTTGCTGTGTCCTTTGCGCTCAAATTTAACAACACCGTCAACTAGTGCGAATAATGTATCATCCCCACCACGACCTACGTTGTTACCTGGGTGGATTTTAGTTCCACGTTGGCGGAAAATGATTGATCCACCTGTAACAGTTTGTCCGTCAGATGCTTTTGCACCTAAACGTTTAGCGATTGAGTCACGACCGTTTTGTGTCGAACCTCCACCTTTTTTCGTAGCGAACATTTGTAAATTAAGTTTTAACATTCCAATGCACCTCCTATGATATGAATTCTTTTTCGTATATATTTATAAATTCAGGATAACTTTCTGCCAGCACTTCAAAAGCAAAATGCAAATGTTGAAGTAATAACTGCGCATCATGAGTCACTGATTTACTTAAATTTGAAGGTAGCGTTACTTTTAAGTAACCTCCCTCAATTTCGTTTACTTCCGTTTCAACTTCAATGTTCAACAATTGAACTAATGAATTCTCAACTGAAATAACTTGACTCGATACTGCCGCACAAACAATATCATAACCTGGATCAGCATAACCTGCGTGACCCGTCATTAAGACTTGTTTAATGTGCTTATGAGTATCGCGATAAAATGATATGTTAATCATTATTATGCGTTAATTGAGTTAATTGTAACTTTTGTATAAGGTTGACGGTGACCCTGTTTAGTATGAGAGTCTTTACGACGTCTGTATTTGAAGATTGTTACTTTTTTACCGCGACCTTGTTTTTCAACAGTCGCTTCAACAGTAGCACCTTCTACAAATGGAGCACCAATTTTAGTGTCTTCTCCACCTACTAATACAACTTCATCAAAAGTGACTGTGTCACCTTCGTTAACGTCTAACTTCTCAATGAAGATTGTTTGTCCTTCTTCAACTTTTACTTGTTTTCCGCCAGTTTTAATAATTGCGTACATTCAAGCACCTCCTATATTTTTATTGTCAGAGTAATCACTTACTCCTACACCGAGACTCGCCATTTTAAGTGGATGTTTCCATCACTTATATACTTAAGATGTGCGGTTGCAGATGGGTGCACAAATACAACAGTAGTATCATAGCAAAATAATAGATAAGCGTCAACTATTTTTAATAATTATTCATAAAATTTCATTGCTTTTTGATACATAGGTAAAAGCTCATCAACTGTCTTTGCTAGCCAAACTTTATAGTCTTCTTCAGACTGTAATTGATGGTTCATCTTAGGTTCAATTCTCCCAATCATAAACTCTGCACTTTTAACTATTTCTAGACGTTCGAATAACTTAGCTAAATCCGCTTCTTGAATCGTTTCATAAGCCAATTTGGTATGATTGGGAATAATCATTATATCCTCAGGTAAAGATTGAAACACTTCAATATCGTCCTGAAAGAGTTTCGCAATATCTTTTTGATATAAGATATTATCAATAAAAGACAACATAATAAAAAGATACTCTCCCTTAATCCCAATTTGAAAATGAGGATATTTCTTATAACCACGGTTATCTCCACCAATGGCACACCAAGTTGATTCTAGCTCGTGAACTGAGCGTTGGATATGCTTTGCGACATGAACTGGCAAGGATTCAGTTGAATTCAATTTTGTTTGAATATGCTCCGAAATGAAATGACCATAATATCTAAATAATGGTTGGATTTCTGAGCGAATCAAAGCCATCTGTGTGTCTAAGCCTTTAATATTGAAGAGATTGAATTCCTCTTCTGTAAAAATATTTTCCATCACATTCCCCTATTTCATTACATCTTTAATTACACGCATGGCATTTTGGAAACCAAATTTTTCAATAGTTCCGTAATCCCAGCCTGAATGCCATAAGGCATCAAATAACAGATTCATCTTATCTGGGCCATCAATTTCTAACTCACCGCTCATGCCGTCAAAGTCTGTTCCTAAAGCGAGGACTTCTGCACCACCAATGTTACGAATGTGGTCCAAGTGTTCAATCATAACTTTAATGGTCGATTGATTTTGCGTTATATCTTTATTTAAGAATTTGCCAAAGAAATTCAGACCAATGACTCCACCAGACTCAGCGATTTTCTTGATCATATCGTCTGATAAGTTTCTTGGATGCGGTGAAAGAGCTCTTGCATTTGAGTGGCTCGCAATGATTGGTTTCGTTGACGTTTCAATCACATCATAGAACCCACCATCAGATAGATGCGAGACATCAATTACCATGCCTAGGCTATTCATTAATTCGATAGCTTCAAAGCCGAATTTCTTTAAGCCTTTTCGCATGTCGTTCTTGTCAAAACTATTCGGGTATCCAATAGAATTTTCTTTATTCCAAGTAAGTGTGACTAATCTAAAGCCCATCTCGTATAGATCTTCTAAGCGAGTGAGATCTTCCCCAATCGGTCTGCCGTCTTCTAAAGTTAAGAATATCGAGATATTATTAGCCATTTGGTTGCTTCCAAGTGTCTCATAGTTAGTTGCTAATTGAATGCTATTACTAAACTTATCAATACTTTCTTGTAAATGTTTGTATAGTTGATCGATGTATTCTTTATCGCTAATTATTGGTCTATTTTGCTTTTTAAATATGGCTTCATTTAGCATGAAAACAGCTAAAAATTGTGCCATCGCTCCGCCTTGACTTAATCGTTGAATATCAAGGTGTGTTAGAGAATTGTGCATTAAAGAATCGGCACCTGATAACGACGTATGCATAAGTGTGTCTGCATGTAAATCAATGAACTTCATACATAAACCCTACTTTCTATAATTGAATTAAACGAACCATTGCATCTGTTAGAGCACCCAAAACGGTAGGTATGGCTGATAAATTAAAGTATTCATCTGCCTGATGTGCGCGGTTTTCCATACCATCATTTAAGTATGTGATTCCGAATGCGACACCAACTCCCTGGAATAATTTGGCATAAGTAATGCCCCCACTATAAAATGCAGGCTGATCCTCTGAAATCCAATCATCATAAACTCCCATTAATTGATTTACATAGGGATTATCCATTGAAATTTCAGTAGGTGGGAAGTGGAAATGGTTCCCAATAATAAAATTTGGAAACTTACTTTCTAAAGTTGTTTGTAATTGGTCTTTAGTAACCGGATTAGGGAAACGAATATCTACCACAAGTCTAAGTTCACCATCTGTTAAATGACATTGTGACGGATTCACAGTCGGTGACCCCATAGGTTCATAGTGTGATTTTAAGTCTAAACCAGCACCGTTGTAGTCATTAAAAGCTGCATTAAATGGCACTGCCCATTCTTCATCTAATTTCTCCGCTAGCAATTTGAATAAGTGTGCGAGTGCATTTTCTCCTAATTCAGGCTTAGAACTGTGTGCAGATTTCCCATAAATAGTTAAACTATTACCAACTAACGCATGTTTGAAAGTTAATTCCTCAAGTGCTTCAGTGACTTTATCTATCGCTTCTTCTTTAAGAATGACATCAACACGATCATTAATCGCATTTTCAGAGTTAATTGTTTCGATTGTGTCAACTATCGTTGATTGAATTTCCCCTTCTAATGAAAAGGCTGCATCCCCTTTTTCACCAAGTGTTATTTGGAATGATGAATCTGGTGTAAACATAAAGTTTGGTAAGCCATTTTGTTCTACATAGTATACAATATCTTCGAATGAACTCTCTTCATCTGTTCCTACTACGAGACGTAAATTATGGCTTAAAGTTAAATCCATTTCTTTAATCATTAGTAAAGATACATAGGACAACCAAACAGCCACTTTCATATCTTGAGCACCACGTGCGTAGAGATGATCTCCTACAATTTCTGCTCCAAATGGATCGTAATTCCAACCATCTCCAACTGAAACGACATCCATGTGTCCAACAACGTCAATACGTTTGTCAGTCTTTTCAGATGCAGGTAGTTCGATAACTAAATACTGGCCTTTATCGTTAAAAGTATTAAAGCCATCCTGATCGGCTCTTTCCTTCATCCAAGCAAGTCCGTTCGCGATACCTTCACCGTAAGGTGCTTCTTCAGAAACAGTCTTTTCTTCGTATATTGTGGGAATCTGTAATAAGTCAACCATTCCTTCAATGATCATATCATTGTGCTGTTCTGTCAATTGTTTAATTCGTTCTGCTAAATCCATTCAACCAAATCCTCCCGTAAATACTTATCTTCAATTATAAATATGATATAAAGGCTTACATTCTTATTAAGTTTAACATATTTATATTCATTTAAAAAAAGAGCCGTCAGTAATATTACAAACGGCTTCTTTGATATTTCTTTAGATTAACTCTATATATTTTTCAATTAACTCATCATACTCGCCATTTTCAACCATTTCTTCAACAACGCCATTAATGACTTCTAACAAATCTTCGTTATCTTTATTCAAAATAACTGATTGACCTGTCTGAGCTTCTTCATCAATGAATGGGAATTCTTCTAAAAGAACTAGTTTACCATCATTTTGCTTTATAAATTGAGCTGCTGCGACTTCGTCTAATAAAACAGCATCTAAACGGTTTGTTAATAGTGATTGAATTAAATCATTATTTTTCCCTAGAGAAGTTAAATTTGCATCAGGGAATTCACTTAGAATGATTCCTTCTTGAATTGAAGCTTTTTGAGCACCTAAGCGTTTCTCAGCAAAAGCTGAGACATCTTCAAACTGTTCTGCGTCTTCAGCACGAACAACGAAGTAATCTGTTGTTTCATAATAAGGTGTTGAGAAATCAACTTGCTCAGCACGGTCTTCAGTATAACCCATACCAGCAATTAAGATATCCACACGATTTGTCTTTAACGAAGGGATTAAACCGTCAAAGCCCATATTTTCAATAACGAGCTCTACCCCAATTTCGTCGGCAATCTTTTGTGCTAAATCAATATCTGCTCCAATAATTTCCTCTTGCCCATCTTCGATAGAAATCCATTCGAAAGGCGGATAATCAGCCGATGTTCCAACAACAAGTTGCCCTTTTTCTTTAATGCTCTTTAGCGTTGTTTGTGCTTTTGCGTTTGATAATGGTAAGACAAGTGATGCTAATAACATCACAGCTGTGATAACTTTCATTATTTTTTTCATTGTTACGCCTCCTGATATTGTCCGCTGATGCTTTCTTTATCGCCTATTCTTCCGTTTGTTCAGCGTTTAATTCTGTATTCTTAGTTACGATTTCTTCCATTTGTTCTGATTCAGTCACATCAGCGATAACTTCATTGATGGCTTCCATTAACTCAGTGTTACCTTTAGCCGTTACAGCAGCGAAACCTTCGTTTTCTTCTTCAACTTGGATGTCGTCTAGTAAGACAATTGCGTCACTGTTTAAGTTAACGAATTCACCAACGACGATACCGTCCATTAAGACTGCATCCACTCGTTTTGATTTTAGAGCTTCGATAAGATCGCCATTTTTGTTCATTGATACTAATTCAGCATCAGGAAGAACATCATTTAGTAAACTTTCTTGAATTGTACCTTTTTGAACACCAATCTTTAAATTAGCGAAATCTTCAATTGACTCAAAGTTTCCTTCTTCTCCAACAGGGACAACGAATTTACTATTTGTTTCATAATAAACTTCTGAAAAATCCACTTGCTCAGCACGTTCTTCAGAATAAGTCATTCCTGCAAGAACCATGTCTACACGGCCTGAGCTAACTGAAGGAATTAAACCATCGAATGATGTATCTTCAATAACTAACTCAACACCAATTTCATCGGCAATTAATTGTGCTAGATCCGCATCAATCCCAACGACTTGTGCTTCGCCTCCATCTAGGACTACCCATTCAAATGGTGGGAAATCAGCGCTTGTACCTACGACTAATTCACCTGCTTCTTGAATATCAGCTAATGTTTTTTGTGCTTCTGCTGGTTTCACTGATGCGAATAAACCTATTACGACTACGACAGATAATAATACTTTCATCATTTTTTTCATTTTTATTTCTCCTTTTTGTTTTTCTATTTAATTCAACTTCAACGCGACTGTTAAATATTAAGCCTTATTTACAAATGCATACAAAAATACCCGTCTCTAGTTCCTTCGAACATAGAGACGGGTTTGAGACCGCGGTACCACTCTAGTTAACTCCTCTAAATAAACTAGAAGAATTCCCTCAAAATTGTTAACGCTCAGACAGCGAAGCAAGCTACTTATTCACTTGCCTGTCTCATAAGTGCGGTTCAACAATAATTCATCGGTAAGCTTCCACTCTACCTTACCTCGCTTTGATGAGCTTTATTGTCTACTCTCTTAATCTCAGACTTAATTTATTAACTTGAAATGAGTTTAGCAATTCTTATAAGATAAGTCAACTGTTTTTATCATTTTATTAAAAAAACTTTCATTCTGCCGTTTTTTTATCATTTCATTCTAATAATTAGAATATTATGTAATCTTCGTAACCTAACCAATTTAATAAGCTTCGTGTTGGGAAATAAAGAATAATCGCCATCACAATATTAAAAATCAATGTCGGGCTTAATCTTGAAACTAAAAAGCCAGTCATAGAAATCATTGACGTGCCTAATTCATTATAAAAGACGTAAACTAAGGCATCGAGGATTACAATCCCTACAAAGAATAACATCGCATGAACTGGCATCTTCTTTGGAAAATACTTTTTAACTTTAATAATTGAATAAGCGATGATGAAATATAAAGTAGCATAAACACCTAAAACGGTTGTGTTATACGAATCATAGAATAACCCAAACATAAAACTATAAATTAAAATATTACTTTCACGAAAATAAAAAGCAAATGTCACAATATAGTACAAAGTGATATGTGATACGATCACTTGGCCATTCCCTAAAAATGCAGCTGGAAATATGGCTGGTAAGGCTGCATCAATAATTGTTGTTAGGAATAAAATTACAGGAATTGTCCACTTTAATCTTTGCCAACGATTGATTCTCATCTATTCACTCTGCCCTTCACCGATAATCACTGTGACAAAACGAATATCAGTCATCTCACCCGCAGGTTCAATTTCAACAACTTGGAATAAGCCATAATCATCCATATAAGATTCAGCTACTTCCCCAATTAATAAAGTAGCAGGTGTGATTCCACCAAGACCTGATGTAATAACCATATCACCACTTGCCACTTCTGCTGCTGGATCGACTTGAGTCATAATATAATGTCCGGTTCTTGGATCATATGAACTCACGATACCATTGGCTGATGAATCACCTTGCGTTTGGATTCTTGCAGAGACCATGCTTTCGTTTTGTTGTTGTGTTGTTAATAACATCACTTTAGAACTCATTGGGTTTACTTCGACAATACGTCCAATTAAACCATTCCCAGCCATGACAGACATGTCTTTTTTGATACCTTCATTGGCCCCAACATTAATTGTTAGAGTTTCCATCCATTGGTCAGGGTTTCTAGAAATGACCGTGGCATTGACACGAGTAAAGTCACTTAACGTCTCTGATAAATCTAATTCTTGACGCATTTTTTCATTTTCTGTTTCTAAATCTGCAATTCTTACTTGCATCTCATCGATTTCATCAATTTTAGATTTTAAACTTTGATTTTCTTCAAAGGTATTTATTAATTCATCAACTGAATCAACAAAATTCACTACGATATTCACGGGAGCAGAGAAGACTCTTCCTACCCACGCACCGGTTTCATTGACTGCACTACTGACAACATTAGTAGTCCCATTATTCAGTGAAAAGAATACCAATGAAATTACGGCTATACCTGAGATAAGTAATCCGATTAATTTCTTATTATTTAACATTCATTCCTCTTCCTTACCTAAAAAACTCTAGCGTGAGCGACGCTCGTGTTCTTTACCTTGTTTATTTAGTTCTTTCAGCATCTTTCCTGCACCAATTGCGACACTATCGAGAGGTATCTTAGATAAGTGCACAGGGATACCAATTTCGTCATACAATCTTTCAGGTAGACGCTTCAATAAGGCGCCACCGCCCGATAGGACAATGCCAGATTCCATTATATCAACAGAAAGCTCAGGTTTCGTCACTTCTAACACTTGTTTAATTGACGTTACGATCATCGAGATGACTTCATCTAAGGCTTCAGAAACAACCTTAGCATATATAATTCGCTCATCAGGAACACCAGTTGCGATATTACGACCTTTAACGACCATCTTATCATTTTTATCATATTCAGTAAATTTCGCATTCCCAATTTCTATCTTCAATGCTTCTGCTTCACCGTAACCAATGGCTAATTGATAATTTTCACGAACAAATGCTTGAATCGCTTCATTCATGCGATTCCCACCAGCACGAGTTGTAATATTATCTACAACTTCACCATAAGAGATGGTCGCAACATCCGTTGTTCCACCACCAATATCGACCACCATCTTTCCGCGGGGTTCGGATATTGATAAGTCAGCACCTAAAGCTGCTGCAAACGGCTCCTCAATGATCATAGCACGTGAAATTCCTAAGTCTTTAATGGCGTCAATCATTGCTCGTCTTTCAACTTTTGAAATATTACTTGGCACACAGATAACTACTTCTGGCCGTGAAATGGACCGATGAACAGCTTGTTTTATATAGTGCGATAACATCTGTTTTGTTAATCCGAAATTTGCAATAACCCCATCACGCATTGGCCGAATAATTTCATATTTGTCAGAGGTTCTTCCAACTAACTGCTCAGCTTCTTTTCCAAAGGCAACAATTTCACCGGTTTCTATTTGCTTGGCAACAATGGAAGGTTCTCTCAGCGCAATGCCTTTTTTCTCAATATAAATGATGGTGTTAGCAGTACCGAGGTCAATGCCTAGTCTTTGCTTATTCCAAAACATTGCTTCTCCTCCTTTTGACAAGAATATAATCATACCAAAACATTATAGCAAACCAATCAATCAAAAAGCTACCAATCTTCACACTCTTAATAAAATTATATAAGTTTTTTTCAATTTGTAAACTAAATAAATAGGATTACTCGAACTTCTTAAGTAAGACTTATTATTCTTCTAATTTTTCCCATAAAAAAGGGGCTGTCTTGCTAGCCCCTAATAAAACTTATTTAAATATCGCTTTAATTTCTAAGTAATCTTCAATTCCGTAATGGCCTTTCTCCCGGCCAACACCCGATTGTTTATAACCTCCGAAAGGTGCCGCATTGTTAACTGTCGCTCCGTTAACAATAACATTTCCTGTTCTAAGTTGACGAGCTACTTCTAAAGCTTCTTCTTCGACACCCACAACAGCGCCGCTTAGACCGTATTCTGAGTCGTTCGCGATTTCAATGGCTTCAGCGACATCTTTATAAGTAATAACTGAAAGCACTGGGCCAAAAATTTCTTCTTGTGCGATAGTCATATCGTTAGAAACATTCACAAATACAGTTGGTTCAACAAAGTATCCTTTACGGCCAATTTCATTCCCACCAATAAGAACTTCCGCTCCTTCTTGTTTTCCTTTTTCAATGTATTCAAGAACTGTTTCTTTTTGTCCTTTTGAAACTAGGGGACCAACAACAATCTCTTTATCATTTGGATCGCCGACTTTAGCCTCTTCGACATATTCAACAAGTGCCTTTTTCACGGCGTCAAGTTCATCTTCTGGCACAAGTAAGCGAGTTAACGCAGAACACGATTGTCCTGTATTATTTAATACCGTATCCATTGAAGATTTCACTGCTGTTTGTAAATCACCATTTTTTAAATAAACTAAGGCAGATTTACCACCTAGTTCAAGTACAAGCTTTTTAATGCCACCTTTAGCTCTGTCGAATAAATTACGACCGACATCCGTCGAACCTGTGAAGGAAATTAAGCCGACATCAGTATGTCCTGCTAAGTAGTCCCCTAAATCACTCCCGCTACCTGTAATTAAGTTGAAAACACCTTTAGGTAACCTAGCTTCATCAATGATTTCAGCTAGTATCATTGCAGTTATCGGTGTATCCGAAGCAGGTTTAACAACAACTGTATTCCCTGCTAAAAGTGCGGGTGTAATTTTACGCTGAATTTGGTTTAAAGGATAGTTCCAAGGTGTAATAGCTGCAACAACACCAACGCCCTCTTTCATAATGGTCGCATTCTCAATTTCTTCTGTAAAATCAAATTGTTTTAATGCTTCAACAGAAGCCTCTAGTTCTTCAGCTGAACGAACGACTTGAGAATATTCACTAAAACTACGAGCAGATCCTAGTTCTGCTACGACTGAGTCTGTAATTTCCTCTGCTCTTTCACGAATGCCTTTTCCAATTTTTAAGACATATTCCGCGCGTTCTTCAGGTGATAACGTGTTCCAACTTGGGAATGCTCTTTTTGCAGCTTCAACAGCTTTATTCGCGTCCTCTTTATTTCCAATTGGAACTTTCGCAATGACTTCCTCGGTTGTAGGGTTAATAACATCTTTTGTCTCTGGGCTTTGACTATTTGTCCAAGAACCATCGATATAAATTTGGTAAGTCTTCACTAATATTTCCCCTTTCATGATTATAAGCATCATATGTTTAAATTCATTCAATAAATACATGAGTCACTATCAATATAATGGTTTAATATTTACTCTGTTCACAATTCAGTCTATCATCGGAAGCACTTTCATTCAATTTATATGCATATAAAAAAGCTCAAGACAAATGTCCTGAGCCTTACTCTTTAAAGAGATTTTAATTAGTCATTGTTAACAAAATTATAGTTTATTAACGTTAGCTGCTTGAGGTCCGCGAGCTCCTTCTTCAATATCGAAAGATACTTCTTGACCTTCTTCTAAAGATTTGAATCCGTCACCTTGGATTGCTGAGAAATGTACAAATACGTCCTCTTCTCCATCACGTTCGATGAATCCGAATCCTTTACCAGCGTCAAACCATTTTACTTTTCCTTCTGCCATTTTCATAGCCTCCTCTTCGTGCCTAGCACTTGTATTATATTCTTGCTGATGGTACGAATTGAATTATTTAAAAATCTTTCTTACCTCTGACAAAAACATATGTTAATGTTATCACAATGGATAAAAAATGCAATATTTTTACATTTTTATTTAAAATTTTAATCAAATAAGTTCGTGGTTTCATGAATACTTAAATATTCATGCTGCCCTATAATCAAATGATCCAAAACATTAATCCCCATTAACTCACCACACGCAATCATTCGCCTAGTAAAGTGTAAGTCTGCTGGGCTTGGTTGTGTATCCCCACTTGGATGATTATGAGCGATGATAATTCGAGCCGTTGGATACTTTACCGCTTCTTTGAAAATCTCTCTAGGATGCGCGACAGAACTATTTACGGAGCCAATAAAGATAGTCTGTTTCTTAATAATTTCATTTTTGGTATTAAGAAATAATACAACAAGATGTTCTTGATGTAAATCAGCCATTTCTGTAATGAGCCATTCCCCAGCAGACTTGGTAGACACAATATGTCCATACTTTGGTACTGCACTCGTCGCAATCCGGTAACCTAATTCTATCGCGGCTTTAAGCTCAATGGCCTTCACCGGTCCGACACCTTTGACTTGTTGAAACTCTTCAATGCTGGAATGTTTTAATTCATTTAAATTTTGAAAGTGATCGATAAAACGCAGCGAAAGATTGAGTACATTCTCTTCTCGTGTTCCAGTTCTAAACAATATTGCTAATAATTCCTGATCTGACAAAGCTTTTTCACCATAAGTCAGTAATCTTTCCCTCGGTTGCAAATCTTTTGGAACTTCTCGAATAAATGATTTTGAAATGTTCATAAAAAATACCTCCTTTTTGTGTATATATATAAATACGCAAAAAAGAGGCATTTCCATTATTTAATTTTCACTTTTTTTAAAAATAATTGTCTCACATCTGAAACAAAGTACAATGAACCTGTAACTAATAGGATTCTTTCCTTGGTCTCATCAGCTTCCTCAACAAATTCTAAAAGAAAACTTTGCCAGTCCTCAACCATCTCAAAAGAAGTATCAAGTAACTCATCTGCTAACTCTTCAAAATCATCAATCGACATCGCTTTTCGATGATCGAATTGAGTTAAATAAAGATTATCAGCTTCAAAGGATTGTAATATTGGCAATTGCTCATCTTGATTTTTTGTTGATAAGCCTGCATACAAAATAGTGATTTCTTTATCATAGAAATATTCATCGACCAATGATTTTAGAGCAGTTAAACCATGCGCATTATGAGCACCGTCGATATAAATAATTGGGTTTTCCGAAATTTTCTCCATTCGGGCCATCCATTTTGTATGTTTTAACGCATAAGCAGCATCTTCAAAATTAATGTACTGACCGTGATGTGACATCCAAGCAATAAATGCTTTTAAGGCAATTGTAGCATTATCTATTTGATAACGTCCTAGCATTGTAATTTGCCAATTTCGAACATGTTTTTGACCGTCAACGACTTGCCAAAAGTCAAATGATGATCCATTTTCTTTTAAGTTTTGGATATTGTCAAAACCATAATCGACATCAAATTTCACATGCGAACCGTTCATTAATTTTGCACGCTCACTTACGACATTTAAGGGAGAGGCTTGGATGGGACCAGTGACTACAATCGATTTCTCTTTAATAATCCCTGACTTTTCAGTAGCTACTGCTTCAACAGTATCTCCCAATAAATCTTCATGATCTAATCCAATTGTAGTTAATATCGCTAAATCAGCTTTAAATACATTGGTACAATCATTTTCCCCACCAATACCTACTTCAATTAAACAAACATCTGGTTGTTTTTCCTGGAAGTACAAAGCCATCATGACAGTATATAGTTCAAAGAAAATTAAACGTCCATATTCAGTTGTTTCCATATATTCATTGACTTCAACCATTTGTTCGATAATTCGAATTAAATCATCATCACTAATATTTTCGCCATTGTAACTGATTCTTTCGTTAAATCGCATAATGTGTGGTGATGTAAATGTTCCAACAGCTAGTCCTTGGCTTAATAACAATTCTTTAAGAAAAGTGGTTGTTGATCCTTTACCATTCGTTCCAGTTATATGAATAACTGGAAGTCCTAGGTGTGGATTATTAACATAGTTCATTGCTGTTTCAATTTTCTTAAGTCCAATTCTTTGTTTAGGATTTTTATGTGCATCTAGCCAAGCCGTTGCTTGTTCGACAGTAGTAAATTTCATTTTATAATCAAGACTCCCCGTTAATATAATTCGAATATTAACTCCCCTGAAAATAATACTCCTTGTTCATTGCCCAATTGTTTCTTTTAGGGAATACTCGTTGTTTTTTATAGTGCTTTTAATTCTGCAATTCTTTCGGTAACTGCAGTTAATTGTTTGTTATAGTCTGCTTCTTTAGCACGTTCTTCATTTACAACGGCTTCAGGAGCTTTTTTAACAAAGTTTTCGTTACCTAATTTTTTAACTAAACGTTCAACTTCTTTTTCTAGTTTAGCTTTCTCTTGTTCAAGACGTTTGATTTCGTCTTCAATCTTAATTAAGCCCTCTAATGGCATTAAGATTTGCGCGAATGGTAAAGTTTGTGTTACAACCTCACTTGGTGTTTCAACTTCGCTACCAATTTCTAAATGCTCTGGGTTACAGAATCGTTGAATGTAAGCAATGTTTTCTTCTAATACGTTACGATCTGATTCGTCTGTTACTTTGATGTATAAATCAACCGCTTTTGAAAGTGGTGTATTCATCTCATTACGAATTTGACGAACTGAGCGAATAATATCAATTAATTTCGTCATTGCTTCTTCACTATCTTTGTCAATGAACTTATCTTGTACAGTTGGATAGTTTGATACAACAATTGACTCGTCTGCGGGAGCAATTTGTTGCCAAATTTCTTCAGTCACGAATGGCATAATTGGATGTAATAGACGTAAGAATTGGTCTAGAACATATACTAAAATACTTTTCGTTGTTGTATTGTCTGTACTATCATCTTGTAAGTTTTCTTTTGTCATTTCGATGTACCAGTCACAGTAATCATCCCAAATAAAGTGGTATAGTATACGACCAGCTTCACCGAATTCGAATTTATCGAATAAGCGAGTAACATTTTCTGTTACGGTTTGTAAACGTGATAAGATCCAACGATCCGCTAAGGTCATATCATCACCAATCTGAACTTCATCAAGCGTCATATCATCCACATTCATTAATACATAACGACTTGCGTTCCATATCTTATTAATAAAGTTCCATGCTGATGATAGTTTTTCTGGAATATAACGAACATCTTGCCCTGGCGCTGAACCATTCGCTAAGAACCAACGTAATGCATCCACACCATACTCTTCAATTACGTCCATTGGATCAATTCCGTTACCTAAAGATTTACTCATCTTACGTCCTTCAGGGTCACGAATTAAACCATGCATTAAAACATTCTTAAACGGTCTTTCACCAGTAAATTCTAATGATTGGAAGATCATACGACTTACCCAGAAGAAGATGATATCATATCCAGTTACTAGCGTATTTGTTGGGAAGTAACGTTTAAGATCGTCAGTTTCTTCTGGCCAACCCATCGTTGAAAATGGCCATAATGCAGATGAGAACCAAGTATCTAATACGTCTTCATCACGTTCCCAGTTTTCGATATCTGATGGTGCTTCTTCACCAACATATACTTCATTTGTTTCTTTATGGTACCAAGCTGGAATTTGATGTCCCCACCATAATTGACGTGAGATAACCCAGTCATGAACATTCTCCATCCAAGTAATAAATGTATCATTAAATCTTGGTGGGAAGAATTCTACCGCATCATCAGTCTTTTGATTATCGATCGCTTGTTTAGCTAAAGGTTCCATTCTTACGAACCATTGAGTTGAAAGATATGGTTCTACAACAGCCCCACTTCTTTCAGAGTGTCCTACAGAGTGTAGGTGTTCTTCAACTTTAATTAAGTAACCTTGTTCTTTTAAGTCTTTAACTACTTCTTTACGTGCTTGGAAACGGTCCATGCCTTCGTATTTTCCACCGTTAGCATTAATTGATCCATCTTTATGCATCACATTTAGACGTTCTAAGTCATGACGATTTCCTACTTCAAAGTCATTAGGATCATGCGCTGGTGTAATCTTAACAACACCTGTTCCGAACTCGCGTTCCACGTATTCATCGGCTACAACTGGTATTTCACGGTCCATTAGTGGTAATAGAACAGTCTTACCGATTAAGTGTTGGTAACGTTCATCTTCAGGGTGAACCGCAATTGCAGTATCTCCTAACATCGTCTCAGGACGAGTTGTCGCAATTTCTACACGCTCATCTGAGCCAACAACTGGATATTCAACATGGTAGAATGCCCCTTGAACATCTTTATGGATAACTTCAATATCTGATAAAGCTGTTTGTGCTACTGGATCCCAGTTAATGATATATTCACCGCGGTAAATTAAATCTTTCTCGTATAATTTAACGAAGACTTTATTAACCGCTTTGTTTAAGCCATCATCTAGGGTGAATCTTTCACGAGAGTAATCAACAGATACCCCCATTTTTCCCCATTGTTCACGAATGTGTGAAGCATACTCTTCTTTCCATTCCCATGTTTTTTCTAAGAATTTCTCACGACCTAAGTCATGTCTTGAAACACCTTGTTCACGTAATCTTGCTTCAACTTTTGCTTGAGTTGCGATTCCGGCGTGGTCCATTCCTGGTAACCATAACGTATCGTAACCTTGCATACGTTTTTGACGGATAATCATATCTTGTAAAGTAACGTCCCAAGCATGTCCTAAATGAAGTTTACCTGTCACGTTAGGAGGTGGAATAACGATTGAATAAGGTTCTGCATTCGGATCCTCACTCGGTTTAAAAACACCCTTTTCTAGCCATTGTTCATATTTGCCCGTTTCAACTTCTTGCGGTTGGTACTTAGTTGATAATACTTTTTTACTCATTATGTCAATCCTTTCTAAGTATAATTATTTTTAGTATGCATTATTAAATCGTATCACTTTATTTTTCTCACAAAAAAAGTCCTATGTCTGAACATAGGACGACGTTATCGTGGTACCACCTAATTTAATGATTACTCATTCTCTTTGTTCGTATCGAAGTGTCATCTCCGTAAAGCACTCAAAAATATCTTCGCACTTTATTGCTCCAAGCTACCTTCATCAACATTAGGAACTTTCACCGATTGTTCCCTCTCTGTAGTGTGCTGTCGATTACTCTTCTCTTCTTAGCAATGTATTAAAATATAGACATAGTGTATCAAATCTTACTACATTCTACAAGTAGCCGACGGCTCATTTTACACAGTTTATTCAACTTAGTTTAACTCAATTTGGTTAAATACATTTGATAAACTGTCTTCGAAAGTTAAAGCCCCTTGTTGACCCGCTTGAATGATTGTTTTATTAATAACCACTAAATATTCGCCACCAAAATAATTTACTAAACCAGCAGCAGGATATACGACTAAAGAAGTTCCTCCAATGATTAGCATGTCTGCTTCTTGAATCGCTTTAATCGCATGATTGAGAATATCTTGATCTAAACCTTCTTGGTACAAGACAATATTCGGTCGAACGATTCCTTGATCATCCGGGCATCTTGGAATGCCATCAGCATCTCTTTCTAACTCTGAAATTGTAAATTCTCGATGACATTTTAGACAATAATTTTCTCTCACCGTTCCATGCAGTTCATAGACTGTCGTACTTCCCGCATCTTGATGCAAGCCGTCAATGTTTTGTGTAATGACTGTGACGTCTTTATTCAACTTTTCTAAATCAGCAATAAATTGATGCGTTGAATTTGGTTTTGCATCAGGATAAATTAATTTATCAAAGTAAAAATCAAAGAAAACTTTAGGATGCTGTTGAAAGAATGAGTGCGAAATAATTTCTTCGGGTGAATATTGGTAACCGGTCTCTTGAACAAAGATTCCTTCTGCCGAACGAAAATCTGGAATCCCACTTTCAGTCGATACACCTGCCCCACCAAAGAAGACGATACGCTTTGAATCTTTTATTTGTTGTTGTAACTTTTCAATATTATTCATAATAGCCTCCTGATGTCATTGTTAATATTCATATTACTAAAAAACTCTTTATTTTTCATACAAATGACTTTGCTGAAAAATAAAGGTTCATGAATTTTTGATGTTGGTGGACCGAGGAGCCAGGTGACGCAGTCACCTTGGCTCTTTTTTTATTCCTATGTTTAAGTGTCTCTCTATGCAACGATAGTTTGTGTTGTGTT